>CAZHGG010000358.1:0-6454 GCA_964531755.1 uncultured Polyangiaceae bacterium | reverse complement strand
GGTGATGATCGCGAGATCCGCGCCGCGGCCCGCGGCGCTCCCCATGGGCTCGCGCTTGGTCGGATCACGATCGCCGCCGCAGCCGAAGACGCACAGCACCCGACCGACCCGGAACGGCGTGAGGCTCTCCAGGGCGCGGGCGAGCGCGTCGGGCGTGTGCGCGTAGTCGACCAGGACGCGCACGTCGTCGGCGTCTTCGTCGCAGCGCTCGAGGCGCCCCGGGGCGCCGCCCTCCTCCCCGAGCGCCCTGGCCGCGTCCTCGGGGGCGACGTCGAGGGCGAGCGCGACGCCGAGCGCGACGAGGAGGTTCTCGACGTTGTGGAGCCCGAGCAGGCGCGAGCGGAGGGCCACCTCCCCGAGCGGCGTGCGCACGCGCATGCTGACGCCCTGCGGGCCGAGGTCGAGCTCGAGCGGCGCCACGTCGGCGTCGCCGCCCGGCGTGCGGCGCACGCGGAGCAGCGGGCAGGAGACGCGCTCCGCCAGCTCGGCGCCGAAGGGATCGTCGACGTTCACGACGGCCGCGCCCGGGCCGAGCTCGGTGAAGAGGCGCGCCTTCGCCTCGCCGTACGCGGCGAGCGAGCCGTGAAAGTCGAGGTGGTCCTGCGTGAGGTTCGTGAACGCGGCGACCCTGAACCGCACGGCCTCCACGCGGCCCTGCGCGAGCGCGTGCGACGAGACCTCCATCGCGACGGTCGAGGCGCCTCGCGCGCGCATCCACGCGAGCACGCGCGCGACCTCGTCGGCCTCGGGGGTCGTGTGCGTCGCCTCGACGAGCGCGCCGCCGAACCCGTGCCCCACGGTGCCCAGCGTGCCGCACGACGGCCGCCCGAGCGCGCCGTCGAGCGCCGCGCGCACGAGGTGCGTGGTCGTCGTCTTGCCGTTCGTCCCGGTCACGCCCACCACGTCGAGCGCGAACGACGGGTGCCCGTACACGGCCGCGGCCGCGTAGGCGAGCGCGCGCTGCGGGTCGTCGACACGCACGACGGGGACGGCGAGGGGCGGCAGGGCCGCGTCTTGGGCGACCACGACCGCGACCGCGCCGCGGCGGACCGCGTCGCTCGCGAACCGCGCGCCGTCGGCGGAGGCGCCGCGGCGAGCCACGAAGAGATCGCCGGGCCCGACCGCGCGCGAGTCGTGGTGGACGCCGGTCACGACGATCTCGGACGCGCCTCCGGGCAGCCACACGTCGCCGGGCACCTCGCGCGCGACGTCGGCGAGGCGCATGCCCCCGTGCGTCATGAGCCTGGCTCGAACACGAGGCGCACCGCGCTGCCCTTCGGGACCGGCGCGCCGGGCGGGGGGTTCTGCCGTACGAGACGCCCCGTGCCCTCGATCTCGGGCACGAGCCCAACGGCGCCGACCGCGCGCACGGCGTCGCGGGCGCCGAGGCCGCTCGCGTCCGGGACGCGCACCGTGTTGGGCGGCGGCGGCCCCATGGTCGCCGACTCCGAGGGCGGGTCCGCGGTGGTCTTGGGGCGGAGCGCCGCGAGGGTGACGTCGGCCGGATCGCCCGTGCGCGACACCGCGCCGATGCGCGGGGCCGAGTTGGTGGGCGGGACGCCGAGGTACCGCAGGCTCGACTCGGCGACGCGCCGGAACACGGGGCCGGCGAGGTCGCCGCCGTAGCGGCCGATCATGGGCTCGTCGAGCACCACGGCGACGACGAGGCGCGGCTTCTCCGCGGGCACGAAGCCCACGAAGGACGCGGTGTACTTGTCGTCGGAGTAGCGGCCCGTGGCGGGATCGACCTTCTGCGCGGTCGACGTCTTGCCGGCCACGCGGTACCCGCGCATCGCGGCCTCCACGCCCGTGCCCCCCTCCTCGACGACCGCCGTGAGCATCTCGGACATCATCTTCGCGACGTGCGGCGGGACGGCCTCGCGCCGCACGTGGGGGGGCCACTCGCGCACGACGCCGCCGCGCGCGTCGGTGATCTTGCGGACCAAGATGGGCTCCATCAGCTTGCCGCCGTTGGCGATCGCCGACATGGCCACCGCGAGCTGCACCGTGGTCACGCTGACGCCCTGCCCGAACGACGCGTTCGCGGTCTCGACGTCGTACCAGGCCCTCCCGCGCGGGCGGAGCACGCCGGACGCCTCGCCGGGGAGCGGGAGGCCGGTGGGCTCGCCGAAGCCGAAGCGACGGTACCCGGCGTAGAGCGCCGGCTCGCCGAGGTTCAGCGCGATCTTGAGGGTGCCGATGTTGGAGCTCTTCGCGAGGATCTGCGTCGGCGAGAGCCACTCGGACACGTGCGTGTCGTGGATGGTGACGTTCGCGAGCTTGTACGTCCCCTTCTCACAATAGATCTGCTCTGTTGGCTTCAGCGAGCCCGCGGCCAGCGCCGTCGAGATCGTGAACACCTTCATGACCGACCCGGGCTCGAAGCGGTCGGTGACCACGCGGTCGCGCCGCGCCTCGATCGACGAGTCGCCGTAGTCGTTCGGGTTGAAGCCCGGCGTCGAGGCGAGGGCGAGGATCTCGCCGGTCATGGGGTCCATGACCACGAGCATCGCGCCCTTGGTCTCGTACGTGCGCTGCGCGACGTCGAGCTCGCGCTCCACGACGTGCTGGATGCCCTCGTCGACCGCGAGGTGGAGGTCGTGCCCCGCGAGCGCCTGCTCGTTCGTCGCGCCCTCGGAGAAGATGAGCCGCCCGGCGCGATCGCGCAGGCCGTGGACCTCCTCCACGTGGCCGCGGAGCTCCTCGTTCAGCGCGAGCTCGAGGCCGTCCTTGCCCTCGCCGTCGGGGGCGACGAAGCCGAGCACCGGCCCGAGCAGCTCGCGGCCCGGGTAGTAGCGCTTGCCCTCGCCCTCGATCGCCAGCCCCTTCACGGGCTTCTGCCCTGGCGCCTGCGCCTTCGGATCGCCGAGCGCGCGGACGGCCGCGGCCTCGTCGCCGGGGATGCGGCGCTTCAGCCAGATGAAGCGCCGGCGCGAGGTGAGCTTCAGGCGGACCTCCTCCGGGTCGAGCTTGAGCGCGGCGCCGATGCGCGCGGACGCGTCGTGGATGAGCTCGGCCTGCGCCGCCGGCTTGTCGACCCCGCGGAGGAGCTCGACGACGTCGACCGTGACGCTCGGCACCTCGACGCTCACGGCGAGCGCCGCGCCGTTCCGGTCGTGGATGCTCCCGCGCTTCGGCTCGACGTGGAGGCGCCGCTGGCGCTGGTTCTCCGCGGTCTCGCGCCAGGCCCGGCCGTCCTCCACCTGCACGCGGTACGCGCTCGAGATGACGCCGCCGAGGCCGACGGCCATGACGCCGGAGAGGATGCCCATGCGCAGGCGCATCCACCGCGCCCGCTCGGGCGGAAGGTTCCTCACGGCGGTGTCTCCCGGCGCTCTCGGCTCTCTCCTTGGGCGGTCTTGCCGCTCGGCGAGGGGCGCTCGCGCGCGTCGTCTTGGCGCTCGGGGCGCTCCTGCGCCAAGGGCGCGAGGATGACCACGCGGTCGGGCGTGGGCGGCTCCATACCGAGCAGCGTGCGCGACACCATCTCGACGCGCTCGGGCGTCTGGTAGCTGGCCGACTCGAGCTCGAGCACGCGCTTGACCTCGCGCAGCCGCGCCTGCTCCGCCCGGCTGCGGCCGATCTCGTAGCCGAGCGCGACGGTGCGGCCGCGCAGCGCGAGGTGCACCACGAACGCGCTCGCGGTCGCGAGGACGGCGAGGGTCCACATGACGAGGAAGGTGCGCGAGCGCTTGACGCTCCGGGTCATCGCGCCCTCCGTTCGGGGAGCTCGGCGTCCTCGGGGAGCAGGCGCGCGACGCGCAGCTTCGCGCTCCTTGAGCGGACGTTCTCGCCGCACTCCTCCTCGCTGGCCATGGCCGGCCGCTTCGTGAGCGCCGAGAGCTGGCCGCCGAGGAACGCGCGCTTGACCAGGCGATCCTCGTGCGAGTGGAAGCTCAGGATCGCCGCCACGCCGCCCACCTCCAGCACCTCGGGCAGCGCCGCGAGCAGGGCCTCGAGCTCGCGCAGCTCCTCGTTCACCTTGATGCGCAGCGCCTGGAAGGTGCGCGTCGCCGGGTCGACGCCGCCCACGCGGGCGGGCCCGACCGCGCGCACGATCGCGCGGCGGAGGTCGAGCGTCGTCACGAGCTCGTCGGCGTCGTAGGCCCGCTTCACGCTGCGCGCGATGCGCCTCGAGCGACGCTCGTCGCCGTACCGGAAGATGACGTCCGCGAGCTCCTCGTCGGAGAGCTCGCCGATGAGCTCGAGCGCCGTCATGCCCGAGGTCTGGTCCATGCGCATGTCGATGGGCCCCTCGCGCCGGAAGCTCATCCCGCGGGACGCCTCGTCGAGCTGCGGAGAGCTCACGCCGAGGTCGGCGCACAGGCCGTCGACGCGCCCCACGCCGAGCTCGGTGAGCGCCTCGCGGACGCGGCCGAACGTGGTCTTCACGAGCGTGACGCGATCGCCGAACGAGGCGAGGCTGCGCCTGGCGGCGTCCAGCGCCACGTCGTCGCGATCGAACGCGATGACGCGCGCGTCGGGCGAGCGCTCGAGCAGCGCGCGCGTGTGCCCCCCGCCGCCCAGCGTGGCGTCGACGTACACGCGACCGGCGCGCGGGCCCTCGCCCTCGTGCGCGAGCGCGTCGCACACCTCGCGGAGCATGACGGTGGTGTGCGCGAACTCTTGCGGCAAGGCTTCCTCCTGGGGATCGTCGGTCCAGACCCACTCCACCTCGCCGCTCGCGACGTCGCCGTCCGCGGGCACGTCGAGCCCAGGCAGGGCGAGCTGCTTGACCGGCGCGCCGCTCACAGGCCGAGCTCCGCGAGCCTGGACGCGATGGCCTCGCGCTCGTCCTCGGTGGTCTCGAAGTGCGCCTTCCAGGTGCCCCGGTCCCACAGCTCCGCGTACTTGCCGGACCCCGCCCACAGGACGTCCTTGGCGAGCCCGGCGTGCTCCCTCAGCGTCGGCGGCACGAGGATGCGCCCGGACTCGTCCACGTCGCACTCCACCGCGCCCGAGACGTAGATGCGGCGCAGCTTCTGAACCGCCCGGTCGAACTGCGGGAGCTTCGCGAGGCGCTCCTCGAACGCGGCCCACTCCGGCGGCGTGTAGGCCACGAGGCACGGGTCGAGGCCGCTCGTGAGGACGATGCGGCGCTCGGAGATGGACGCGAGGACGTCGCGGTACCGAGCCGGCAAGCTCGTGCGCCCCTTCCCGTCCATCGTGTGCTCGTACCGCCCGCGAAACACGCCGCCCTCAGCTCCCCGAAGTCCGCGCTGCGGGCGCCGGACGGGCCGGCGTGCCGTAGCTTGGTACTTCTTGCCACTTCATCCCACTTCGAGGGCCACCGTATGGAGTTCGCCGGTGGGGTGTCAATAATCGTGGGTGCTTTCTTGCCCACAAGCTGGGACATGTGCGACGGGTCGCTACGCAGGCTCCAACCGCGCGCGCGTTCAGGGGCACGAGGACCCTATCCATGGTGCGCGAGGTGGGCCAACTCCCGGGCCCCACGCGCGACGCGGGCGCCGTGAGGGAAGACAAAAAAGAGACGCGCCCGAGACGTCGGAGCGTCGTCGGGCGCGTGAGTGTACGAACGTTCAGGCGTGCGTGCGCCGCGCTCGTGGGCCGGCCGCGTGCGCGGGGCCGCGGCTCAGGTGGCGAGCAGGTGCTTCGCGATGACGAGGCGCTGCACCTCGCTCGTGCCCTCGCCGATCTCGCAGAGCTTCGCGTCGCGCAGGTGCCGCTCGACGGCGAACTCGCGCGTGTAGCCGTAGCCGCCGTGGATCTGGAGGGCCTTGTTGCAGGCCCGCGACGCGGCCTCGCTCGCGAAGAGCTTCGCCATCGAGGCCTCGCGCGAGTACGGCGCGCCCTGATCGCACAGCCAAGCCGCCCGGTACGTGAGCAGGTGCGCGGCGTCGAGCTCGGTCTTCATGTCGGCGAGCATCCACTGGATGGCCTGGAACTCGGCGATGGACTTCCCGAACTGCTTGCGGTCCTTCGCGTAGGTGACGGCCATGTCGAGGGCGCCGTAGCCGAGCCCGAGCGCCATCGCGGCGATCGAGATGCGCCCGCGATCGAGGATCTTCATCGTATCGATGAAGCCGTGGTCCACCTCGCCCACGCGGTTCTCGTCGGGGACGCGGACCTCCTCGAGCGTGAGCTCGCACGTGTCGCTCGACTTGCACCCGAGCTTCTCGAGGTGCTTCGACGCGGAGAACCCCGGCGTGCCGTGGTCGACCACGAACGCCGTGATGCCGCGTTGCTTCGAGACCCCGGGGTTCGAGCGCGCGAGCACGACGCAGAAGCCGCCCACGCTGCCCTGCGTGATGAACATCTTGGTCCCGTTCAGGACCCAGGAGCCGTCGTCCGCGCGGCGCGCCGTGGTCGACATGGCGGCGGAGTCGCTGCCCGAGCCGGGCTCGGTGATCGCCCACGCCGCGAGCCACACGCCGGCCGCGGCCATCGGGAGGGACGTGCGCATCTGGGCCTCGCGGCCGAACGAGAGGATGTG
>CAZHGG010000357.1:0-6459 GCA_964531755.1 uncultured Polyangiaceae bacterium | reverse complement strand
ACGCCGCCGACGCCGCCGACGCCGCCGACGCCCGAGACGCCGCGGACTCGGCCGTGCCGCCCGCGCCCGCCGTGCGCTTCGTGGGTCGGTGGGACACGCGCTCCGCGCAGGGCCCGCGCGCCGCCTACCCGGCCTCCCGGGTCATGGCTCGCTTCGACGGCACCGAGGTCAGCGTGACGATGAACAACACGACCGGGTTCTCGGGCGGCCCCGCCCGGTACGACGTGTTCATCGACGGCGTGCTCGACCCCACCCAGCTCGTCACCGTCACCGGCGTCTCGACGTACCCGCTCGCGTCCGGCCTCGCGCCCGGCGTGCACTCCGTGGAGCTCTTGAAGCGCACCGAGGGCAACCTGGGCGTCACCACGTTCATGGGGTTCAATTTCGGCGCTGGCACCCTGCTCTCGCCGCCACCCACCCCGGCGCGGCGCATCGAGGTCATCGCCGACTCCACGATCGACGGCTACGGAGTCGAGGGCATGGGCCCGAACTGCCCGACGACCGAGCAGGTGATCGCGAGCCACAGCCCGCGGCTCGGCGTCGCCGGGCTCGTGGGCGGCGAGCTTGGCGCCGACACCATCATGGTCGCGTACTCGGGCAAGGGTCTCTACCAAAACGGCTACCTCCCCGACACCGCCACGATGGGCGTGCTCTACCCGCGCACCCTGCCCGACGACGCGACGAGCGCGTGGGACTTCACCCGCTTCGTCCCGGACGTGGTCATCATCTCGCTCGGGGGCACCGACTACGACGCGTCGAACCCGCCCGCGCCGCTCGCGGGGTTCACGACCAAATACGAGGAGCTCGTCGCGAAGGTGCGCCTCCACGCGCCCAACGCGCATATTTTCCTCACGATTTACGCGCAGCTGAAGGACGTCTACCCCGTGGGCTACTTCACGCGGCGCAACGTGCGCACGGCGATCAACACGGTGATCACGAACCGCGCCGGCCTGGGCGACACGAAGGTCTATCTGCACGAGTGGCCGGAGAGCGTCCCGTCGCAGGAGACGGGCTGCCAGTACCACGGCAACATCGCGCTGCACCGCAGCCTGGCCGACCACATCCTCCCGGTCATCCGCGCGAAGACCGGCTGGTAGGGCCTCGAAAACCGCTATCCATCGGGGCGAAGCTCGTGCAGAGTGCACGCATGCGCTGGCTCTACCACGCCCTCCCCCGGTCCCAAGCGGACGCGCTCCTCGCGGACGCGGCCGCCGAGCTCCGCCCGGCCTCCCTCGATCGTGACGGCTTCGTGCACGCCTCGTACCTCCCCGAGGCCGAGGCGAGCGCGCGCCTCTACGTGGCGGACGATCCCGTCGTGCTGCGCATCGACCCGCGACGGGTCCCGCACCGCGTCGAGGAGGCGTCCACCCCGCGAGGCCCCATGCCGCATGTGCACGGCCCCGTGCCTCGCGACGCGATCGTCGCCACCCACGAGCTCGAGGCCCTCGGCGCACTCGACCGGATCGTCGGCACGCGCTTCGGCTTCGTCGCGTTCGAGGGCATGACGCTCCTCGACCTCGTCGGCGTGCTCGATCCCGTCTCGCGTATCGCGAGCATGGGCTTCGACCCCGCGAGCACGTGCGAGGTCGTCTCGGGCACGCTGGGCACGTCGGTCTGGGAGGGCGCCGGCGCGCGCCTCTCGGTCGCGAAGGTGCGGCCGAACCTCGGCGGCTACGACGTGGTGATCCTCCCGGGCGGCCCGGGCGCGCGCTCCCTCGTGAGAGACACGGCGTTCCTCCGCTGGCTCGAGACCTACCCGAAGAACCGACTCGCCGCCTCCGTGTGCACCGGCGCGCTGCTGTGGGGGGCCGCCGGGCGCCTGAAGGAGAAGCGCGCGACCACGCACGCGAGCGCCCTCGACGCCCTGCGTGGGCTCGGCGCCGAGGTGAGCGACGCGCCCCCGCGCCTCGTCGCCGACGCGGGCACCCTCACCGCCGGTGGCGTCACCGCGGGGCTCGACCTCGGCCTCGAGCTGGCGCGGCGCTTCGTGGGCGCCGAGGCGGCGCGCGCGATCGCTCGTCAAATGGAGCTCCCGAGCGGCTTCGGGGCGTGAGCGCGCTCGGCTCCCCGCGGGGGCGTCAGCGCCCCGCCAGCTGCGCGACGAAGTGCGCCTGGATCACCTTGAGCGGCGGCTGGAGCATGCCCACCTCCTTCGTGAACCGGTCCCAGTCGACGGCCTTCTTGTAGACGGGCCCCCCCGAGAACTGCCGGTAGAGCCCGCGCCGATTGCCCACCGAGTCGATGAGGAAGGCGAGCAGCCCGTCCTTCGCGAGGATGGGCTGCTCGCCCGCTCCGCCGCCGTAGCCGATGACCGCGGGCAGGACCTCGAGCTGCGACGCCGGGAGCACCGCGTCGACCCCCCACCCGCTCTCCCCGCCCCACGGCCCGAAGCCGTCGTGCACGGCGTAGAAGGCGGCGAGGTCGGCGTCGAGCGCCCACCCGGCCGCTCGCGCGGCGGCAGACAGCGCAGGGGCCGCGACCGGCGGGCCCGCCACGATCGGCTGGAGGCGCCACGGCTCGCCCTTCGCGCCCCCGACCTCGACGAGGTAGAGCAGCTGCCACTGGCCAGCCTCCCTCCGAGCGAGCACAGCCACCGCGCGCTTCGCGAGCGCCGCGACCAGCGACTTCATACCCACGGCCAGCGGACCGAAGGCCGCGACCACCGCGTCGGCCGCGCGCGCGGCCGGGCGCCACGGGCAGCCCGCGCCGGCCTTCGACAGCGCGCGCCACGGCCCGCCGCCGCCGGTGCCGTGAGGGCAGAAGGTGGCCAGCGCGCGCACGGGGTCGTCGGCGAAAGCGGCCCGCACGCCGGCGCGCTCCTTCGGGGAGAGGTTCGCGCCGTCGGCGAGGCGCGCTGCGAGGGCGTCCTGGGACATGGCGCGAGCGTAGCGTGGCGGCGCGCCCGTCCAACGGCGAAAATCGACGCCCGCGCCTGAACCTCGGGCGGGCGACACAGACCTTCGTGCTCCCCTCCGGGGCTCACTTCCAGGTTCGAGGATCGGCGTTCTCGCGCGGCTCCCGGTCGTGACGGCGTCTCATGACCGCCCCTGCGCGGCCCTCCATCGCGCGGAACGACGCCGAGTTTGAGGAGGGGCGACCCTTGAAAGGAGCCACGCTTCCATGGGACTAGAACAAGATGCGCGTCTTGATGCTCGTGGAGAGCGCCGCGATGTCTTTGTTGACCTCGTGGGCGATCTTGTCGTCGAGGTCCATCACCAGGTAACCCACGTCGTTGTCGGTCGCGAGCACCTGGGCGCGGATGTTGGCGTTGTGCTCCGACACGATGCGGTTGATGTCGCGGAGCACGCCCGGCACGTTGCGATGCACGTTCAGCACGCGGTGCCCATCGCGCAGGGGCGCCACCTCGACGGCCGGGAAGTTCACCGCGCCCACCGTCGAGCCGTGGCGGGCGAAACGCGCCAGGGCGACGCCCACCTCCCGCCCGATCGCCTCTTGGGCCTCCTCGGTCGACCCGCCCACGTGGGGCGTCAAGATGACGTTCGGGAGCCCGCGGAGCTGGCTGGCGAAGTCGTCCACGTTCGACTCGGGTTCCTCGGGGTACACGTCGACCGCGGCGCCGGCCAAGTGCTTGCGCGCGAGGGCGTCGGCGAGCGCGGGGATGTCGACGACGGTGCCGCGGCTCAGGTTCAGCAGGTACGCGCCCTTCTTCATGAGGGCGAGCTCGTTCGGCCCGATGAGGTCCTGGGTCTGCGGGGTCTCGGGCACGTGCAGCGTCACGAAATCGGCCACGCGGAGCAGGTTCTCCAGCGTGTCGACCGACTTGTTGTTGCCCATGGGGAGGGTGGAGCGCACGTCGTAGCTGAGCACGCGCATGCCGAGCGCCTCGGCCAGGACGCCCACCTGCGAGCCGATGTGCCCGTAGCCGACGATGCCGAGGGTCTTGCCCCGCACTTCGTAGCAGCTCGTAGCGACCTTGCGCCACTTGCCCTCATGCACCTCGCGCGAGCGGTCGAAGAGCTGGCGGGCGAGCGCGATCACCTCGGAGATCACGAGCTCGGCCACGCTGCGGGTGTTGCTGAACGGCGCGTTGAACACGGGCACGCCGGCGCGTTCGGCGCTCGCGAGCGCGATCTGGTTCGTGCCGATGCAGAAGGCGCCCACGCCGATGAGGTCCGTCGCCGCCTCGATCACGCGCGGCGTGAGGCGGGTCTTCGAGCGAATGCCGAGCAGGTGCACGCCGCGGAGGCGCTCGATGAGCTCGTCCTCCTTCAGCGCCGTCGCGACCGTCTCGAAGGTGATGGCCTCGCTGCGAAACACCTCGTGCGAGCTCGGGTGGATGTTCTCGAGGAGCAGGACACGGAGCGGGCTCGGCGCGGGCGGGGTGGTCATGGCGCGGCGCATCCTAGCAGCCCTTTCGTGAAGCACGGCGTCCTGGCGCGGTCGGGCGGCGTTCGGCGGCCTCCAGCGCGCCCGCGCGGCGGGCGGCGAACGCAAGCGGGACATTATCATCGTTCATTTCCATTACTTACGTGCGCGTGCGGGGCGCGCTCGAAATTCGCCGGCCCCGAGGAAGGTCTCTCCGCGGCGCCACGTAGAACCGGGTGAAGCCATGAACACGCCCAAGCTTCCCTCCGCCGTCACGCCGCTGCTCGCCGCGCTCGCCGTGCTCGCGCCCTCCGTGGCCCGGGCGGCGGAGACCGACCTGTCCGGTGTGCGCGCGAGCTTGTCGCTGCGGAGCGTGTTCGGGGTGCTCTCGCCCGCCGAGGGGGCCGTCGTGACCGGTCTGCTCGTCTTCGCCGTCGGCTGCGTGATCGCCGTAGTGGTCGCGCGCCGCATCGAGCGCGCGAGCGACGAGCGCGAGGCCGGCGCGGCCGACGACGAGGAGCGCAGCGTCCACTTCGGCGCCGCGCCGGAGCCTTTCTACACCTACGAGGAGATGCTCTCGGGCGAGTACCGCGGCTTCCGCTCGAGCCGTCGCGTGCGCGTCGCCTCCAGCGGGAACCTGGGCGCCGCGTCCAGCGGGAGCCTGGGCGCCGTCTCCAGCGGGAGCGTGAGCGTCGTCAGCTCGAGCGGGAACCTGAGCGTCGTCTCCAGCGTCGCCCTGATGAGGTCGACCGAGAGCGCGCCCGCCGTGCCGGCCGACCGCGCCTCGGAGACGCAGGTGATGGGCGAGGCAGAGCGCGCCGCCGCGCGCCCCCGCAAGGCCCCGGTCACCCTCGTCGACCCCCTGCCGCGCGGCGCCGATCCTGACCGCACGCAGGAGCTCTCGCGGCTCTCGCCGGCGGCGGAGATCCCCGCGGCCTCCTCGCCCGTGGCCCGCACGCGCACGATGCTGCCGCCCGCCGCGCCGGCCATCCGCCCGATCCCCATCAGCCCGCCCCGAGGCATGGCCCCCGCGGACGTCTCCGAGCTCGCGTTCGACGACCCGGGCACGGAGGCCGACCTCCCGTCCTTCCCGCTCGACACGCACCACATCTCGACGTCGTTCCAGAGCGAGATCCGCCTCGTCGGCGCGCCCCGCGACGGCGAGCAGGCGCGCCAGCTCAACCCGGACCTCGACGTCGCGCAGACCCAGGCCTTCGTCCTCGTCCGCTCCTGCTGAATCGGAGGGCTCCGCGGAAGGGGGGAGCCCGGCGCGGTTCGCGTCGCGCTCGCCCGAACGGGAGCCCGCAGACAGGGCGGCGGAGCGCCTCCACTTCTGCTTGTGTCCTCCTGGGGAAGGCGCATCTTGGGGGCGTGTGCCCGTACTGCCAGAGCGACGTGCCGGTCGTGTACCGCGGGGTGATGGCCTACTGCATGGCGTGCGGCGCGATGCGCCCCCTGGCCTCCCCCACCGAGTCGCTCAACCTCGCCGGCCAGCCCTCGCAGGTGGGCGGCGTCCTCGCGAAGGTGTTCGGCTGGCTCGTGTTGTTCTTCGGCGTGAGCGTCTCCGGCGTCGTGGGGGCGCTGGCTCAGGCGATCTGGCCCGAGGGCATCGTCGGCTGGGCGCTCGGCATCCCCATGCTGCTC
This sequence comes from uncultured Polyangiaceae bacterium, assembly GCA_964531755.1. Classification (GTDB taxonomy): domain Bacteria; phylum Myxococcota_A; class Polyangia; order Polyangiales; family Polyangiaceae; genus JAAFHV01. The sequence continues at coordinate 489 of CAZHGG010000357.1, read as the reverse complement.
GTGTCCCTCGCGCTGGGCGTGGGCCTCGTGATGAGCGGAAAATCGCTGTCCACGAGCGGAAAGCACGCCGAGGAGGCGGTGCGCGAGAAGGCGATCTACGGGCTCGCGCGCGCGCGCGGCGGCATCCTCACGAAGGACGACGTCGCCGCGGCGCTCCGCGTGAGCCCGCAGGTCGGCGACGCCTACCTCACCCACCTCGCGAAAGAGCGCCCCGACGAGCTCGCCGTCGACGTCGACGACGAGGGGCGCGTGCTGTTTCGCTTCCGCGCGATCGCGGCCCAGCCCCGGGTGGGCGTGCGCGTCGACGTGGCGCGTGGGCCCGGGCCCGAGGCCGAGCCGCCGCGCGTGGTCTCTCACGTCGAGGAGGAGCTGCTCGCGCAGGCCGAGGCCGAAGAGGAGGCCGCGCACCCGCACGCGCGCCCAGCGCGACGCGCCCGATGACCCCACGGCGCCGCCTCCTCGCCCTCGCCGCGCTCGCGCTCGCGCTCG
>CAZHGG010000356.1:0-6460 GCA_964531755.1 uncultured Polyangiaceae bacterium | reverse complement strand
GCTCGGGGTCGCCCTCGACCGTCGTTCGCCCCTGCGGGGCTCACTCCGTGGTTCATGCCCGCACTTCACGGCGCGGGCGGGGTCGAGTCAAGCCGCGTCAGCGCGGCGCGCGCCGGCCCGATGTCAGGCCGCGTCGTGGACCGGCGGCGGGAGCGAGGGGCTCGAGCGCTTCTGGAGCACCGAGAAGGCGGTCTCGGCGTCGTCGATCTGCGAGAACATCGGCACGAGCTCGTCGCCGGAGGGCTGCGCCTCGCCGAACGCGCCGCTCGCGGCGAGCGCGCGGGCGCGGGGGCCGTCGAGCACGAGGAAGAGGTCCTCGAGGCGGCGCATGGACGAGTCGGAGGGGGCCGTGATGACGTAGGCGATGCAGCCCCGGTCGAGCGACAGCTCCTCGTAGCCCCGGCGGATGAGCACGCGGCGGTTCGTCACGAAGTACCGGGTGACCTTCGCGAGCTGGCCAGGCTTCACCCACGACGCGTACGCCACGACGAAGGACGCGCCCACGGCGAGGAGCGCGCCGAGCGCCACCGAGCCCGCCAGCACGCCGAAGGTGGTGGCCGGGAGCACGTGGAGGCGCAGCACCCGGAGCAACGCCGGCACCGACCGCATGAGGCCGCGCGCCGCCGCGAGGAAGAGGATCGCGGCGAGCCCGGAGGCGAGGGCGCGGCGAGCGGTCCACCGCGCAGCCCGCGGCGTGCCGGACCAGAGCACGCGCTCGCCGACGTCGAGGCGCTGGCCGAGCGGGCGCTCGCCGTCGCCGAGGGTGGCCGAGGGCATCACGCCGCGCACCGCCGCCCACACGCGGTCGGGGCTGTCGAGGTCGACGAGCACGAGCGTCAGCGTGCGGCGGAGCGCGCCCGTGGGGACCGCGCGCACGAGGACGAGATCACCCACGCCTGGGGCGCGCGGGTTCCAGCGGATGATCGCGTAGCTGATGGCAAACCGGTCGATGGTGCGGCGAAAGCGGCCGCGCCGCACGACCACGTGCCCCTCGGTGACCTCGTACGTGAGGCCGCTGCGGTAGAGCCGCGGGCCGCGCCAGAGCGCGAGGGCCGCGGTGGCGCACCAGGCCGCCCCGGCGAGGAGCCCGGCGTAGGCGGCGTGCAGCGCGAGGGCCGACACCACCGCGAACCCGAGCAGCATGGCGGCGGCCGAGGCGGCGGCGGCGGCGCCGAGCTGGTAGCTCCGGGGGAGGGGCACGACCTTAGGCCGACCCGACCACAGGATGGGTTCTCCGAAGAGCGAGTCACGCGCCATGTGCCAGTGCCTCTCCCGGGCACTCCCTCGATTGTGGTGCCGGGCAGGCGTCGTGTAAAGGCCGCCCTCGCCGCGGTACCGCCCGGGGCCAAGCGCTGCTAGAGGACTCCCAAGACCCCGCCGGACATCACCCGTGATCACCAAGACAAGCGAGTACGCCCTCCGCGCGAGGGTGCTGCTGGGCGAGAACGAGGGCACGCGACTGACCCTGCCGGTCATCGCGAGCCACACCCAGGTGCCGTCGAGCTACCTCTCGAAGGTGCTCCAGGGCCTCGTACACGCCGGGCTCGTCACATCGATCCGCGGCCCCACCGGCGGCTTCGCGCTCGCGCGGCCCGCGGCGCGCGTCACGGTCTACGACGTCGTGCAGGCCGTCGACCCCCTCCCCCGCATCACCTCCTGCCCCCTCGGCCTGCCCGAGCACGACCGCGCGCTCTGCCCGCTGCACCGCAAGCTCGACCAGGCGGCGGCGCTGCTGGAGAAGAGCTTCCGCTCCACCTCCCTCACTCAGCTCCGCGAGCGCCGCCCGGCCCCGGAGCGCGAGGGCTGACAGGAGGCGTCCCCGCGCCCGTGCTCGCGGCGCGGTAGCTCGAGGCGCTCGGACCCGCCGGGCGGCGCGCCGAGCCCGCGGTGGCGCCGCTCACTCTGGAGCCGGGCGCCCCCCGATTCCCGTACACTCGGGCGATGGAGGCCCCCGCGAAGCGCCCGCCGTACACGCCGCGCGAGCGCGCCCTCGAGCGCGCCCTGCTCGCCAACTTCTTGGTGCACGGCCTGGCGATGCTGTCGATGGCCGCGCTCCTCCTGCCGACCTTGCCCGGCGGCACCGCCACCTCGGAGGCGGCCCGCGTCGCGACGATCGCGGCGCACCCTTGGCGATTTCGCTTGGGTTGGCTCCCGTGGCAGCTCTGCGCCGTCGCCGATCTGTACATGGCGTTCGCGATGGTGCGCGTGCGCTGGCTCCCGCGGGCGGCGTCGTGGCTCGTGCTCGCCCTCACGCTCGTCGCCGTCGCGCCTGACCAGTACGCGCAGGCCGTGTGGGTCACGCGCGGGGTCACGCTCGCGGGGTCCGATCCGCAGGCCTACCTCGCGCTCGAGCGGGCGCTCTTCCCGCTCACCGCGGGCTGGGGCGCGCTCTTCTACACCCTCGCCGCGCTGGGGTGGACGGCCTGCTTCGCGCGCGGCGGCACGTGGTCGCGCGCGCTCACCGTCCTCAGCGGCCCCGTGTGGGCGACGATGGGCGTCGCGGTCGTGTCGCCCTTGCTCCCCGCGGGCCTGCGCCCGGGCCCCGCGTTCGTGTCGGCGGCGAACGGGCTCGGGTTCCTCCAGCTCCAGGTGTGGCTCGGCCTCGTCACCGAGGAGGTGCTGTTCCGCGCGCGTCCGTACGAGGCCACGGGGCGCCTCGCGCGGTGGCGGCACCCCGGCGCCGGCCTGCTGCCGCGCCTCGCCGACGGGCTCGCGAACAGCCGGCTCGCCGGCGCGCTCCTCGAGCCTCTCCCGGAGGTCGAGATGCGCAGCGACATCCGCGACGTCGTCTATGTGAACTACCTCGTGCCCGCCGAGACGCTGGCGCCGCTCGTGCCCGAGGGGCTCGAGCTCCAGCGCCTCGGGCCAGGCGGAAAGTACGCTCTCTTTACCTTTCTCACCTACCAGCACGGCCACTTCGGCTTCGCGTTCCTCGGGCCGCTCCGCCGGCTCCTCCCCTCCCCCGTGCAGACCAACTGGCGCGTCCACGTGCGCGATCCGCGCACGGGCCACGAGGGGATCACGTTCGTGACGAACGCGATCTCGAGCGTGATGCCGGCGCTCGGCGCGCGGCTCTTGACTGAAGGGATGCCCATGCACGTGCTCGCGCGAGCGGAGGTGACGCGCGCGGACGACGGCGCGATCACGGTCTCGCTCGAGCCCGGCGCGGGCTCCGCGCCCGATGCCGAGCTGCGCCTCCGGCCGAGCCCGGCGCCCCACACCCTCACCGGCGCGTGGGCCGAGTGCTGGGAGAGCCTCGACGCGTTCCTCGCGTATTGCGTGCCCCAGGACCGCGCCATGTCGAGCCAGCCGCTCCGCGGGCGCATCTCTCGCCAGGAGATCGACCTCGGCATCCCGCTGAAGGCCTGCCGCTCGCTGGTCGGCAGCGTGGTCTCGCGCGCGGCGACCGCGCTCGTGGGCGACGCCGAGCCGCTGTGCTTTCACGTCGACCGCGTGCGCTTCTCGTTCTCGGTAGAGGCCCACGACCCCGGCCCCGACGCCGCCCGCGAGGCCTCCGATGGTTAGGCGCGCCACCGGCGCGTCGGGGCGGCGTCCTCGACGCGGAGGTCACCGCGTCCGCGGCCTGCGTGGAGCGCGTGGGCGGCTGCCCCAGCTGCCCGAAGCGTGCGCGCACGTGCACGCTCGATTTCGTCGTGGCGCGCTTACTCTGGCGCCTCCCGAGGCGCGAACCCGTAGCGATGGGTCACGAACCGGAGCCCGAAGAGGCTCTGCTCGTGGCGCCCCACCAGCGTGAAGGTCACGCCGCGCGTCGCGTCCCAGTCCGCGGCGTCGTCCCCGTCACGGGGCGCAGAGAGCGCGAGCCGCTCACCGAACGGTGAGCGCACCGCGAGGCCCGCGAGCACGAGCCAGACGCCGACCGGTCCCGACCCGCGCTCGCGCGCCTCAGGGGCCGGCTTGGACGTGAGCGCCACAGCCACCACCTGGCCGGCCTCCGAGGTGGCCACGGCCTCGAGCCGGAGGATGCCCAAGACGTGGCCACCGGGCATGGGGAACGCGGCGCTCATGAAGCGCTCCTCTCCACGGGTGAGCGTGGCGTAGGCCACGGCCTGCATCACCTCGCCGGAGCCCGCGTAGGTGCGGAGCACCCCGCGCGCGTCGTCGCGTCCGTCGCTCCCCTCCGCGAGCCCGACCACGCGCGTGAGGATGTGGGCCTCGCGCACTGGCAGCACGAACTGCCCGATCGCCCGCATGAGCGGGCGCACGAGCCGCCACAGGAGGGGGAAGCGCCACTCGCTGCGCACGTAGAGGTCGAGCGACGCCGTGTCCTCGAAGAAGGTCACGATCGCGGGGTGCACCTGCTCGGGCGCGAGGCCCGGGCTGGCGAGCGCGGCGATCCGGTCGACCACGCCGCGCGGCGCGTCGGCCCGCGGGTCGGCCACGGCGCCGCGCGCTTCGAAGAACGTCGCGCCGACCCGCAGGCCTCCCCAGAAGCGGCTCGTGGGCGGGCGCATCAGCCGCGCGCCCCGCCCAGGGGGCGAGGCCGTGCGCGCCGCCGGCCGAAGGAAGGCGTGGCGCGCGCGCCCAGAAACCGCCAGGATGGACCGGAGCGCTGAGCCAGGCGTGATCCAGTCGGGGCCGGCGAGGCGGATGACATCCCCCAAATACCCCGATAAACCCACGTGTGCGACACTCGCACACCTTGGCCCCGGACTTGCAAACTCCGCGGCATCCCCCATCCCGAGGTCATCATGCGCATCCGCCCCCTCTTCGCTCTGCTTCCCGCTCTCCTCCTCGCGTGCTCCGCGCAGACCGACGGAGGCGAGGACGATCTCACGAAGACCGGCGAGGACGACTTCACGAGCAACCAGGCGAGCCTCCTCGACTTCGAGTTCGACGGCGAGGTCACCGCCACCTCCGTGTTCAGCGCGCAGAGCCTCATCAACGACCAGATGCTCTACACGATCGGGCAGCTCAACGGCTCGAAGGCGGTGGGGCGCCTCGACCGGCTCGTGCTGACCGAGGTCAAGAAGACCGCGGTCGAGGGCAAGACCAAGATCACCTACCACGCGAAGCTGCCTGTCTCGTGGGGCACGAAGACGAACCTGCCGGCGAGCTACGAGCTCATCCTCCCCGCCGACGCGAGCTTCGAAGGCCAAGAGGCCTTCACGAAGGAGTACCTGCACTCCTGCGTCGAGCTCGGCGCGCACGACGTCGACACCGGCAGCATGTGGTACTACTACCGCCCCGCGCGGAGCGGCTGCCAGCTCAAGCCGACCGATGTGTCGCGCTTCACGGCGAAGGTCACGCCCTCGACCGAGAACACCACCGGCAAGTACCCCGAGTACGACAAGGTGTGGGAAGACGGCGCCCTCAACGTGGTGGCGATCTTCGGCAAGTACGAGGACGGCAAGACCAGCGGCGACGCCGGCATCGACGCGTACAACCGCTTCGTGCGCGAGGCCCGCGCCGCCCTCGGCGGGACGGTCACGACCGTGCCCGAGACCGTGCCGCAGAGCCCCGGCGTGGGCGCGCCCGACATCACGCTCAACGCGACCCTCCCCGACGGCAAGAAGGTCTCGATCACGGCGCTCCTCGTCGACAACGTCCGCACAGCCGACCAGCGCTTCAACGAGCGCTACAACGCGCTGTCCACGAACGCCGACATCATCGCCTACGGCGGGCACGCGGGCCTCGGCCAGAACGTCCGCGCCCTCGCGCAGAAGGGCACCTGGAAGGCCGGCAAGTACGTCATCGTGTTCATGAACGGCTGCGACACCTTCGCCTACGTGGACGGCTCGCTCGCCCAGACGCGCGCGCGCATCAACCCCGACGACCCCACCGGCACGAAGTACATGGAGTTCGTCACGAACACGCTCCCGGCGTTCTTCTCGGAGATGCCGAACTCGGCGCTCACCCTCATCAAGGGCCTGCTCCGCCATGACTCGCCGATGACCTACGAGCAGATCTTCACCGGCATCGACGACTCGCAGGTCGTCGTGGTCACCGGCGAGGAGGACAACACCTTCAAGCCCGCCGACGCGCCCCCGCCCGCCGGGTGGCAGGGCGTGACCGCGCGGGTCGAGGGGCTCACGCGCGCTACGGAGCGCCGCTTCGACACGGGCGTCGTGCAGCCGGGGCGCTACGAGTTCAAGATCAGCGGCACGGGCGACGCCGATCTCTACGTGAAGGTCGGCGCGGCCGTCGGCGGGCGCGTGTACGACTGCCGCCCGTACAAGTCGGGGTCGAACGAGTCGTGCATCGTCACGGTCCGGACTGCCGCGAACATCTCGAGCATGGTCCGCGGCTACGCGGCCACCTCCACGGTCGAGTACTCGGCGAAGAAGCTCTAGGCCCCGGCTCACGCCGGCCTCACGCGAGCCTGCTCCTTCCTTGGAGCGGGCTCTCGTGTTTTGTCAGGCCTCGGGGTCGCGCGGCGCGGGAGGCGCGGTGTCGGCGGGAGGCTGTCTCGTTGGGCTCGCGGCGTCGGCGGGCGCGCCGT
>CAZHGG010000355.1:0-6474 GCA_964531755.1 uncultured Polyangiaceae bacterium | reverse complement strand
CGCGAGGTCGTGTTCCTCCACGGCATGGGCGAGCGCCCAGAGGACGCCTGCGGCGCGCTCCGCGACGTCGTGACGGACGTCGGCGCCCTCCTCTGCCCGCGCGGCAACCTCGCCTTCGGTCGTGGCTACACGTGGGGCGGTTCGGGCGCGGGCATGGCCCGCAGGCTGATCCTCGCGGAGGAGGACCTCGAGGCGCGGCGACCCGGCGGGGTCGACCCGGCCCGGCCCGGCCTCCTCATCGCGTTCTCTCAAGGTGCGTACGTGGGCATGGAGGTCCTCGCCGCGCGCCCGCACCGCTTCTCCGCCGCGCTGTTCATCGGCGCCGCGATCCGCCCCTCGCGGAGCGCCCTCGCGGCCGTCGGGGTGCGCCGCGTCGCGCTGGCGGCGGGACGCTACGACATGACCTTCGACGCGATGCGCGGCGCGGCGCGCGCGCTCGAGGCCGAGGGCGCGGATGCCCGCTTCTTCGACCTGGGTCCGGTGGGCCACACGTACGTGCCCCGGGATGCGCGGGTCCTCCCCGAGGTCCTCGCGTGGCTGGCCGCCGCACCCGAGCCCTCCTAGCGACCACGAGGCGCGTCGCGCCGAGGCGCACTATCATCGGCCGAGGATGGACGCCTCGAGCAGCCCGCGCGCCGTTTGCGGCGAGGTCTCCCCCGCGCGCGCCTCGGCCGCTCGGGGGCCCTCCGCGCGGGTCGAGGTCGCTCGGTGCTGACGCCGCCCGCGCTCCCCGCGGCCGTGCACGCGACCCTCTCGGGCTACGTGGCGTTCGCGCTGCTGCACGGCGCCGCGAGCCCGCTCCGTCGACGCCTCGGCGTGGCCTTCCTCTGGTTTTGCCTCTACAGCGTGACCATCGGCGTGCTCTACGCGATCGACGCGCCGCGCCTCGACTGGTCGCTGAACCTCGTCTGCCTCCTCTTCGCGGGGATCGCGGCGACGAACTTCTCCGACTTCGCCCGCCTGCTCGCGCTCGGCGACGTGCGCCCCGTCGCGTCGGCGCGCCTCCGCGTCGGCGTCGTCCTGGCGGGCGTGGGGCTCTGTCTCCTCGGGCAGTGGCAGCTCGCGACCGGCCGCGCCCCCAACGGCACCGCGGCGGCCTTCGACCTCTGGATCTTCGTCGCGTTTCTCGTGGGCGTCGCGCTCCTCGCCCTCGCCGTGAGGCGTCGCAGGCCCGGCGCCGGGCGGTTCTTGGCCGCGTACCTGCTGCCGATCTTCCCCCTCGTGCTCGACCTCGGGCGCAACGCGGGCGTCGTCGTCCCCGGCTATCACCTCGCGCGCGGCCTCGCGCTCCTCGGGTTCTGTTTCCTCGCACTCAGCGCCTACATGAACCGCGCGACCGAGCCGATGAGCCTTCGGCGACGCCTCGTGGCGGGCACCCTCGCCCTGGTGCTCGCGGTGGTCATGAGCGCCGGCGGGCTCGTGGCCGCCGCGCTCCCGGGGGCTTCCCCCAAGGAAGAGCACGTCGTGACCGGCGCGCTCCTCGGGCTCACCCTCGCGGCGACCCTCGCGGTGCTGGGCGTGTTCCCGCTGCTCTTCGCGAAGACGGTCTTCGAGCCAGTCGCCGCGCTCCTCCGCGGGGCTCGGCGGGTCGAAGCCGGCGAAGACGCGACGGTCGCGATCGCGCGCGCGGACGAGCTCGGGACGGTGGCCGCCGCTTTCAACGAGATGGTCAAGCGGGTCGCGGCGCACCGCAGCGAGCTCGAGGCGCAGGTCGCCTCGCTCCAGCAGCGGAACGAGGAGGTCGCCGCCCTGAACGCCGAGCTTCGCCGGCAGGTCGCCGCCCGCTCGCGGCAGCTCCAGGAGGCGCTCGGGAAGGAGGGGCGCCCGCGCTTCGGCCTCGCGGTTGGCGACACCGTCGACGGCCGCTACCGCGTCGTCTCGCGCCTCGGCGGCGGCGGCATGGGCGTCGTCTATGAGGTCGCGCGCGCGGCCGACTCGCGGCGCCTCGCGATGAAGGTCATCGCCGGCGCGTCGTCGCGCCACGACCTCGTGCGCTTCGCGCGCGAGGCCGAGATCGCCTCGACGGTGGCGCACCCGAACATCGTCCCGGTGGTCGACGTCGGCCTCCACGAGGGGCTCCCGTTCCTGGTGATGGAGCTCGTCGACGGCGGCTCGCTCGACGGCGCCCGCGCGCGCTTCGGCGACGTCGCGTGGGGGCTCGCCGTGCTGTCGGACGTCGCGGCCGCGCTCGTCGAGCTGCATCGGTCGGGCGTCGTCCACCGCGACCTGAAGCCCGCGAACGTCCTGCTGGAGCGCGGACCTGCGGGCCCGCGCGCCCGCCTCTGCGACTTCGGCATCGCGCGCGACGACGTCGACGTCCTCGCCGCGACGGCCCACGCCGAGGGCGCGTCGATGTCGGCCACGGCCACGGGCGCGCCGATCGGGACGCTCCCGTACATGGCCCCCGAGGTGGGGCGCACCGGCGCCCACGCGACGCCCAAGGTCGACGTGTTCGCGCTCGGCCTCATCGGCTTCGAGCTGCTGGGCGGCGCCCACCCGTACCCCATCCCGCCCGTCCTCGAGGCGCTCGCGGGGCGCGAGCTGCCGCCGCCGCCGCCATTGCCCGAGGCGGTGCCGCCGCCCGTCGCGGAGCTCCTCGTCGCGTGCGTGCGCCAGCGCCCCGAGGAGCGCCCCACCGCCGCGGAGGTCCTCGACGTCCTCCGCCGCGCCGCCGTGACGACCCCCGCGCGGCCCGCCGCCGAATAGGCCACTACGCGCCAAGGACGAGGCGACGCAGCAAAACACGAGTCGGCTAGCGTGTAGTCGAGTTCGCGCAACGGCCCGCCGCGCGTAGGCGAATTCGCGGGCAAAATGGCGGGCTCACGAGTTGACCTCGATCACCTCCAGTGGTGACCGCGAGCCGTATTGCTCCTCCACCGATGGACCTCCGAGAAGCCGCCCGCTACAGCCTCGCCGACTTCTTCGTTGGAGACACGGACGACGTGCTCGCGCCACCCGTCGAGTACACCGAGTGGCGCGCGGCCACCACGTGGGCGACTGCCCTCTACGAGCGCAGCATGCTCGGGGCCCCGGCGTCCCGCGTGGAGGTCGAGGCGAACGGTGACAAGTGGCCAGTCATCAACATGGCCTCCTACAACTACCTCGGCCTGGCCACGCACCCCGAGACCCTCGCCGCGGCGAAGTCTGCGCTCGACCGCTACGGCACGGGGGCGTGCGGGTCCCCCATCCTCTCTGGGATGACGGACCTCCACCGGCAGCTCGAGGCCGAGCTCGCCGCGTTCCTCGGGCGCGAGTCCGTGATGCTGTTCAACAGCGGCTTCGGGGGCGCGCTCGGCGCGCTGTCGGGCCTGCTCCGCAAGGGCGACGCGTGCGTCGTGGACTCCAAATCTCACCTGTGCCTCATCGACGGAGCGCGCCTCTCCGGGGCCGCGCTCGTCACGTTCGCGCACAACGACCCCCGCGCCCTCGACGCGGCGCTCGCGCGGGCGAAGGGCAAGCGCCGCCTCGTAGTGCTGGAGGGCATCTACTCGATGGACGGCGACGTCGGCGCCCTGCCGGAGCTCGTGCAGGTGGCCGAGGGGCATGGCGCGCCGGTGTTCATCGACGAGGCGCACTCCATCCTCACCCTCGGGGAGCGCGGTCGCGGCGCCGTCGAGTCGTGCGGAGTCGAGGGGCGAGTCGGGCTGCAATACGCCACGTTCTCGAAGGCGTTCGCCTCCGTCGGGAGCTTCGTCGCCGGTTCGAAGGCGACGCTCGACTACCTGCGATTCTACGCGAACCCCTACGGGTTCTCGTGCGCGCTCCCGCCGTCGGTCGCGGCCGCCGCCCTCGCCGGCCTGCGCGTGGCGACTCGCGACGACCTCCTGCGCGTGCGGCTCCGGGAGAACGCCGCGTATTTCCGGCGTCAGCTCCGCGCCATCGGTCTCGATACGGGCGAGTCCACCTCTCACGTAGTGCCCATCATCCTGGGGCGGCACCGCGAGCTCCTCTACATGCTCAGCTATGCGCTGCTCTCGCGGGGGCTCCTCCTCGCGCCGGTCGATTACCCCTCGGTGCCCGACGACCAGGTCCGCTTTCGCGCCTCGGTCACAGCCGCGCACACGAAGGCCGAGCTCGACGAGGCGCTCGACATCCTGGAGCTCACCGTCGCGCGCGCGCTCAAGGCGGCCGCGTGACCACCCCCATCTTCCTCTTCCCGGGGCAGAGCTCGCGCTACCCGGAGATGCTCTCGCGCCTCCGCGAGGTCGCCCCCGAGGAGCTCGCGGCGACCTTCGGCGAGGCGTCGAGCGCGCTGGGGCGCGACCTCGAGCGCCACTATCGGCCCGACAACGCCGGGATGTTCGTGGCCAATCGCGACGTGCAGGTGGGCGTGTTCCTCACCAACCACGTCCACCTCCTGGCGCTCGAGCGGCGCGGTGTGCGCGCGCCCCTGTCGCTCGGGCTCAGCCTGGGTGAATACAACCACCTCGTGCACGCGGGGGCGCTCGGCTTCGTCGAGGCGCTCCGGCTCGTGGACGCGCGCGGAGCCCTCTACGACGCCGGACCCCGTGGCGAGATGGCCTCCGTGTTCCCGCTGCCCCTCCCGGAGCTGGAGGAGGTGGTGGCCCGCGCCCGCGCGCGGGGCGTCGTGGAGATCTCCGGGTACAACTCGCCCTCGCAGCACGTGGTCGCCGGGGAGCCCGCCGCCCTCGCCGCCGTCGCGGAGATCGCGCGCGACGAGCTCGCGTGCGAGTGTGTGACCATCGAGCGGCACCTGCCGATGCACTCGTCGCTGTTCGCGCCGGTTGGCGCCGCCCTCGCGCCGCTCCTCGGCGAGGCCCGCTGGCGGGCGCCGCGGCTGCCCTACCTTCCGAACGTGCTCGGCGCGATCGAGCCGCGCCCCTCCGCTGCGCGCCTCGTCGAGCTCCTCGTCGCGCACGTGCACCGCCCGGTCCTTTGGCGCGCGTCGATCGAGGCCGCCCTCCGGCGCCACCCCGACGCGGCGTTCGTCGAGGTCGGCCCCCGGGCGGTGCTGCACAACCTGCTCACGAAGCGCTGGGTGTCCGCGCGACGGCTGCGCACCGACGTGGACGCGCCCGGCCACTACGACGCCCTCGCGAAGGAGCTCGCCGATGGACCCCGCTGAGCTCGCCTCGCTCACCCGCGCCTGCAAGCGGCGACCTCTGTGGGAGCGCGGGGCGACCACGCGGACGCTCTCGCTCGGGCGCGACGCCGTCTGCCGGCTGCTGCCCCACCGCGCGCCGTTCCTCTTCGTCGATCGTGTCACGGCGGTGGATCTCGAGCGCCGCGCCATCGCGGGCAGTCGCCGGATCGACCCCGCCGATCCCGTGTTCGCCGGGCACTTCCCCGGCGCCCCGATCTACCCCGGTGTGCTCCAGCTCGAGACGATAGGCCAGCTCGCGATCTGCCTGGCCTCCCTCCTCGAGCACCGCGGTGACCTGCCCCCGCTCGGGGCCGCGCCGCCCGACGTGCGCGCGCTCAAGATCCACACGGCCCTGTTCCCCGAGGCCGTGCGGCCGGGCGACGAGCTGTCGATCCTCGCGACGATGGTGGAGCACGACGAGTTCGGCGCGATCTGCGCGGGACAGCTACGGAGAGGCGACGCCACGACCGCGTTCGCCGTGATGGAGGTGCATCGTGTCGAAGCGTAGGCGAATCGCGATTACGGGGATGTCCATCAACACGCCGCTCGGCGACGCCCTCGAGCCGTTCCTGGCGGGCCTCTTGGCCGGGCGGTCGGCCATCACCAAGTGGAAGAGCCTCGACACGGGCCGCATCTACAACAAGGTCGGCGCCGACCTCGGCGGCTACTCCGTCCCGAACAAGCTCGGCGCGCTCGAGGGCGCGCTCCCGCCGGACGTCTTCAAGCGGCTCCGCCGGCTCACCTCCAAGGCGCCGTGGTCCACCAAGCTGTCGATGCTCCTCGCGGCGGACGCGTACGCCGACGCGGGCCTCGCCACCTCCGGCATCGACCCCACGCGGATGGCGGCGATCGTCGCGGGGCACAACATCAACTTCAACTACCAATACGAGAACCGCCTCACCTTCGCCGACGAGCCCGACTTCATGGACTCGCTCTTGGCGCTCACGGGGCTCGACACCGACCACGCGGGCTCGGTGTCGGAGGTGCTCGACGTGCGCGGGCCCATCTACACGGTGGGCGCGGCCTGCGCGAGCGGGAACACCGCCCTCCGGTCGGCGGTCGACGAGGTGCGGTATCACGGGGTGGACGCCGCGCTGGTGGTGGGCGCCGTGCTGGATTTCTCGCCCGTCGAGCTCCACGCCATGTCGCTCATGGGCGCCATCACCTACCAGAGCTTCAACGACGAGCCCGAGCGGGCCAGCCGCCCGTTCGACGTGCGGCGCGAGGGCTTCGTCCCCGCGCACGGCGGCGGCGTGATGGTCGTCGAAGAGTGGGAGTCGGCGAAGCGGCGCGGCGCGAAGATCTACGCCGAGCTGCTCGGCGTCGAGTCCAACTCGGACGCCAACCACCTTCCGGTGCCCTCGGAGGAG
>CAZHGG010000354.1:0-6475 GCA_964531755.1 uncultured Polyangiaceae bacterium | reverse complement strand
CGGCGTCGAGCGCGCTCGCGTCGCTCGAGGCGTCGCCCTCCTCCTGGATGCGGACGAGCGGCGCCTCGTGCGGCGGCTTGGCCCGCACGGCGGCGAGCACGCCGAGCCCCACCAGCGCGGCGAAGAGCGCGAAGGGGACGACCTTCTCGCGCATCAGTGGGCCTCCTTCGGGGCAGGCGCGGACGGCGCGGACGGCGCGGACGGCGCGGACGACGCGACGACCTCGCGCTCCGTGCGGAACGCGGGGGTCACGCCGCCCAGCGCGTACGCGACCTTCGCGAGGCCGAGCGAGTTGGCGCGCGTCTGACGGTCGCCCTCTTTCACGAGCGCGCCTGGCGCCCCGGCCACGAACACCCACGCCAGCAGCACCCAGAACCCGGCGCACAGATCGGCCACGGTGCCGAGGCGGTCGGTGAGGCCCTTCAAGCGGGCGAGCAGCTTGTCGGCCACGAACAGGGGGAGACCGAGCAGCAGCACCGCCCCCACGACGACGCGCGCCGTGAAGTTGTTGGTCGCGTACCCGAGCGTCGAGACGAGCCCGAGGAGGGCGAGCGGGAACGAAGCGAGCAGCGCGACGCCCCGGACGACGCGGACCGCGGTGTCCAGCCGCGCGCCACGCGGCGCAGGTCGCGTGGGCGCGCTCGCCTTCTTCACGGCAGGTCTTGCTTCCGCCACCCGGCGACTAAACCGAAAAGCCGGCCAAGTTGCCACCTCTTTCGGGGGCGTGGCGGCGCTCCCTGCGCGCCGAGGCGGGGAGAGCCGCGGAAGTGCGCGTTTCGATGACGAGAACTTCAGGCTACGGTGCGGCATGGGGCGCGACGAGCGAAGCGAGCGAAGCGACCGGGCCACGGCGGACGACGAGGCCGAGCTCGCGGCGCTCGGGTACGGCCAAGACCTCCTGCGGGCGATGGGCGGATTCTCCAGCTTCGCGCTGAGCTTCTCGATCATCAGCGTGCTCACGGGCATCCTGACGACCTTCAGCGACGCGCTCGGGCCTGGCGGTCCGCGCGGCGTGGGGCTCGGCTGGCCGCTCGTCTCCGTCGGCACCGTCGTCGTCGCGCTCGCCCTCGCGGAGCTGTCGAGCGCGTTCCCCACCGCCGGGGCGCTCTACCATTGGTCTGCGCTGCTCGGCGGCCCGGGCGCCGGCTGGCTCACGGCGTCGATGAACCTCGTGGGGCAGTTCGCCATCGTCGCCGCGATCGACTTCGGCTTCGCGCGCGAGCTGGGCGCCCTCACGGGGATCCACCCGCTCGCGCTCTTCGCCTTGGTGCTCGCGACCCACGCGGGGCTGAACGCGGCCTCCACGGGCGCCGTGGCCAAGCTGAACGATCTCTCGGCGGTCGTGCACATCGCCGGCGTCGTCGCGCTCGTCGTCGCGCTCATCGCGTTCGCGGACAAGCGCGCCCCAAGCTTCCTGCTCCTGGCGTCGACGAACCGCCCCGACGGTGACGCGGCCATGGGGTTCGGCAACGCGCTCATCCTGAGCCTCTTCACGTTCACGGGATACGACGCCTCCGCGCACCTCGCCGAGGAGACGCGAGACCCCGCGCGCGGCTCGCCGATGGGCATCCTGTCGGCCGTGCTGGTGAGCTCCGCGTTCGGCTACGCCCTCATCGTCGCGCTCACGCTCGCCATCCACGATCTCCCGGCGGCCGCCGCCGACGACCACGCGGCGCTCTTCGTGCTCCGCCACGCGCTCGGCCCGCAGGGCGGCTCGCTCGGCATGGGGCTCGCCCTCGTGGCCATGTGGTTCTGCGGCCTCTCGAGCCTCACGAGCGCCTCGCGCACCCTCTACGCGTTCGCCCGCGACGGCGGCGTGCCGTTCTCGCGCCCGCTGGCGACCGTGGCGACCTCGACCAAGACGCCCGTCGCGGCGATCCTCACCGTGGCCTCCATCTCGCTGGGGTTCGTGCTCGTGTCGTCGCTCGTGCGCGAGCGCGTGTTCGCGCTGGCAGTGCAGGTCGCCACGATGGGGCTCTATGTGAGCTACGGCCTGCCCATCGCGCTCGGCGTGCGCGCGCGCCTTGCGGGTCGGCTCACGCGGCGCGGGCCCTTCCACCTCGGGCGCTGGAGCGTCCCCGTGGGTCTGGTGGCGGCGCTGTGGTGCGCGGGCGTGCTGGTGGTGTGCAGCCTGCCCCCGAACCTCGGCGCCGGCGGCGTGCTCGCGGGGCTCGCCGCGGGGCTGGGGCTCCTCTGGCTCACCCGGGTGCGCGGGCGCTTCCAGGGGCCTCGGGTGCAGCTCGTCGACCTCGAGGCGCGCGCGACGAGCGCGGCGGACGGGGTGTCCCCCGCCCCCTGAGCACCGTCAGCTCGCTGCGGCCTCGGAGACCTCCCGGGGGGCGCCGAGCTCGATCACCTCGTCGGCGTACGCGAGGAGGCCCTTGCGGTGGGAGACGATGAGCACCGTAGCGAGGCCGCTGAGATCGCGGATTGAATTGGCGATTTCGGTCTCCGTGCGGTCGTCCAGGTTGGCCGACGCCTCGTCGAGCACGAGCACGTGCGGGTCGCCGAGGAGGGCACGCGCGAGGCAGAGGCGCTGCTTCTGACCCGCGGAGAGCCCCGAGCCGTCCTCGGCGATGAGGTAGTCGAGGCCGCCCGCGAGGTCGCGGATCGTGGCGTCGAGGCGGGCGCTCCGCAGCGCCGCCCAGAGGTCGTCGTCGGAGGTCGTGAACGGCGCCCCGTACTGGAGGTTGTCGCGGATGGTCCCCGCGATGAGGAAGGCCTCGGCCCCGACGTAGCCTACACGGACCGAGGTGTCCGAGAAGTACTCGCCTGGGGTGCGCCCCCCCACGGTGATGGCGCCCGCGGTGGGCTCCATCAGGCCGAGGAGCAACGACAACAGCGTGCTCTTCCCGCGGCCGCTCGGCCCCACGATGCCGAGCTGCTTGCCAGGCGCCACGGCCGCGTGGACCCCCTCGAGCGCGAAGCCCTCTTGGCCGGGATAGCGGAACGAGACATCGCGCACCTCCACGGCGGGCGGCGCGCCCCGGTCCGTGGGGCGGGCGGCGCGCGTGCGCCCCTCGGTGGAGCCGCGCATCGTGGCCGCGACACGCGTATGGTCCCCCAGGTCGAGCGCGTAGGTGAGGGCCACCTTGGTCTGCGGCCAGAGCTGGTTGCACATCCCGAGGTAGCTCACCCCGGCGGCGAGCTGCTGAACGAAGCGAAGAAACAGGTAGAGGAACGAGACGAGGACGAGCGGCGCCGTGTGCAGCACGTTTTGGCTCACGCCGATCGTGACCAAGATCAAGATCACGCCGAAGAAGGGCGTGAGGGCGCCGGAGATGGCCGACATCAGGCCGGCGTGCACCGACTTCGACTCGTACGCGTCGACGGCGGTCACGAGGCGGGCGTGCTCCATCGTCTGCGTGCGCAGCGTGCGCACGAGCAGCGTGTTTCGCGCGATGCGCTCGATGCCCTCGACGACGACGCGGAGCTGTTCGGGCACGCCCTCGACGATGCGCCTCGCGCGCGCGGCGAGGTAGAGCACGACCAAGCCGATCACGAAGAGGCCCACGAACGCCACGATCGACTCGTACGGAGAGGCGACGAGCATCACCACGAGCAAGGCCCCCGCTTGGACGAGCGAGGCGACCAAGGCAGAGGCGAGATACGCGAACGTGGCCGAGCGGAGGGCGATGTCACCGCTGATCGCGTTCACCCGCGCGGCGGTGACCACCCGCCGATCGGGGTGGAGGAGCATCTCGAACAGCGCGAAGCGGCGGAGGCGCGCGGTCACGGCCTCCTGCGAGGTGATGCCCGACTGGCCGACCACGACCTGGCTCAGGGCGCGGACGGCGGCGATGCCGAGGAGGAGCGCCCCGAGGCCCACGTTCGAGAGCGAGAGGCCCTCGAGCACCGGCAGCGTCGCCACGTCTTTCGCGAGCAGGCCGAGGTTGCGCAGCAGCAGCTGCAGCACCACCGCGACGGCGAGCTCGATCGACGCGAGCACCAGGGAGACCACCGCGCCCGCCACCAGGTAGACGAACGCGCGGCGGCCGAGCAACGTGTAGTACGCGCGCAGAAAGCGCACGGGGCGCAGAACGCTGAACGCCTCGGGGGTCGGCGTGTCGTCGGAGGGTGGGGCCATGGGGATCGCGGAGCGCGGCGGGCCAGGAGGCCCGCCCAGGGTTGGGCGTGTGGGCGCGTAGCCCGTCGGCGCGCGCGCACCCTACCCGATTTTCCCTCGCCCACGCCACCGCGCGAGGACCGCGGGTCGCTCAGCGGCGCGGCGGGGGCTGCGCGTAGCGAGGGTCGGAGCCGGGGAACGGGTTCGCCGTGTCGCGCAGGCGCGTGTCGCGGTCGTCGTTGAACGAGTCGCCCCGCTCGGAGAAGAACGCCACGCCGATCACTCCGACGTTCCGCGCCGAGCCGGTCTGGGCGGCGTACGAGTCGCTGACGCGACCGAAGCGGAAGGTGGCCACGTGGGTGGCGCTCTGACGGAAGCCCTCGATCTCGAGGGTGGCGTGCGGGTTGAGCACGTAGCCGCGGTTCTCGAGGGAGCCGGGCTGGCCGTTGACCACGTCGAGGCCGTCGACCGTGGCGATCGCCTCGAAGCGGTGCGCCGAGCGGTTCTGGACGACGAGCGTGTAGCGCTCGCCGGCCTGGCCGATGAGGTACGTCCGGCCGCCGAAGCGGATGGCCTCGAGCGGATCGCCCGAGCCGTCGCGGACCGAGACGGCGACGAGGCCGTTGGCGGTGGGCAGCTCGCGCGAGGTGTTGCCCTGGCGGTCGCGCAGGGAGATCAGCGCGTCCACCCCGGCGCGGTCGTTGTAGTGGAGCGTCGCCATCGCGAAGGGGCGGAGCGCGTCGGCCCGCACGAACGAGACGTCGCGCACCTCGGAGCGCCTCGCCTCGCCCCACTCCGTGCCGAGGCCAGGCCGCTGGGTGGGCTGGCTGGGCGCGTCGACCGAGGCGCTGCGACCGCCCGACGGTGCCTCGCTCGCCGGCGCCGGGGGCGCCGCCTGCACGTCGACGTCGCCCGCGTAGCCGGGGCTCGACTTGTACGCCGCCGGCGCGGGGCCCGACGCCTCCGCGGCAGGCGAGCGGGGCGCGTTCGGGGCGGCGCCGCAGCCGACCATCACAGCCACGAGTGTCACGAAGAGCCCGATTCGCTTGCCGAAGTTCATGTTCCCAGCCTCCATGCCGGTCGAACGGGCGCCGCGCGGACGCCTTACACTCGGCCCGGACGATTTTTTCGCGCCGCTCCCGGCGCGGGCCGAGGCCCCTCGGCGCGAGCCCCCGGCCGCTTGGCCACGGCGCCCTCCCGCGCCGCCGTGAGGAGCATGGCCTTCATGGAAGGCTCCTCGCCAGGTGCGGCGGGGAAGTCGCTGCCGGGCGCCAGGTCCTTGAGCTGCGCGACGGGGACCGACGCGGCCTCGGCGGCGGCGAACAGCACCCGGCGCAGCTTCGCTCGCGAGGTGCCGCGGTGGTTGGTCGACGCGAACAAGCGTCCGCCCGGCGCCAGCACGCCGAGCGCCTCCGCCGCGAGCTCCCCGTAGTGCTGCTCGGCGACGAAGCGTCGCTTCTTGGAGGTGGAGTAGCTCGGGGGATCGAGCACGACCACGTCGAAGCGCTCGCCCTTCTTGGCCGCGCGCGCGAGGTACGCGAACGCGTCCTCCGCGAGCACCAGGTGCGCGGCGGCGTCTCCGTGGCCGGCGCGCTCCAGGTTCTCGCGGCCGCGCGCGAGCGCCACGGCGGCCGCGTCGACGCTGACGGTCTGGCGCGCGCCCCCAACCGCGGCGGCCACGCTGAAGCCGCACGTGTACGCGAACAGGTTCAGCACGCGCGCGCCGCCCGCGGTGAGCCGCAGGAGGCGCCGGTTGCGCCGCTGGTCGAGGAAGAGCCCCGTCGAGAGGCCGTCACCGAGGCTCACCCCAAACGGGACGCCGTCCTCGAACACGACGAGGTGGTCTGGGGCGCCTAGACCTCGGACGGGGGCGCGCGGCGCCACGTCGTCGCGGCGCGTGTCCACGAGCGTGTTCGCCTGGCGCGGGCGATACTTGAGATAAACACCTGTAAACCCTAACTTTTCCACAGCGTCGAGCACCCGATCCACGCGCGCGCGCGGCTCCCACAGGCCCTCGCCGTCGTCATAGAGCTGCACGACCGCGAAGGCGTCGTACACGTCGACGGCGAGGTGCGGGAGGGCGTCGCCCCCCTCGTTGACGAGGCGAAAGCAGGTCGTGTCGGGCGAGCGGCCCAGAGAGAAGCGCGCCTCTCTCGCCGTAGCCAGCGCCTCGCGCAGCGCGGCCTCGTCGTCGAAGATGGCCTTCCCCAGGTCTCCGCGCGCGAGCCACCGGTCGAACGCGGGCGGGGTCCTCGCCTCGAAGCGCGTGCGCGCGCCGGGGCCGAGCAGCCCGGCGGGCAGCTCGAGCCGCGACGCGTGGAGCAGGAGGCGCGGCGCGCGCGGGCCGTCGTAGAGGCGATCGCCCGCGATCGGCGCCCCGGCGTGCGCGAGCTGGACGCGCGCCTGGTG
>CAZHGG010000353.1:0-6491 GCA_964531755.1 uncultured Polyangiaceae bacterium | reverse complement strand
TCCGCCAGGGCGGCTACCTCTTCCTCGCGCGAACCGACGCGAAGGCCGAGGCGCTCGAGGCCTCCGTCGCGCTCCAGAACCGCTGCGGCCTCCCGACGCGCCTGCTCGAGCCGCGCGACGCGCTCCGCTACGTGCCCGAGCTCTCCGTCGAGGGCGTCACCCGCGCGAGCTTCAACCCCGAGGACGGGGTGGTGTTCCCGTGGGCCTTCGTGTGGGGCTACGCGAAGGCCGCGCAGGACCTCGGCGTCGAGATCGCGCCCTTCACCGACGTCGCGGGGCTCGTGATCGAGGGCTCGCGGGTGACGGGCGTCCGCCTGCGCCCGACGCGCCTCGGGCAGATGACCCGCAACGAGGAGGTCGTGCCCGCGGGCGAGGAGTTCGTCGTCGAGTGCGACGAGCTCGTGGTGTGCGCCGGCGCGTGGAGCCCCGAGATCGCCCGCATGGCGGGGCTCTCGCTCCCCAACAAGCCGCACCGCCACGAGATCTGCTCGACCGAGCCGCTCAAGCCGTGGCTCAAGCCGCTCGTGGCAGACCTCTCCGACGGGCTCTACTTCAGCCAGTCGACGCGCGGCGAGATCGTGGGCGGCATCGGCCTCGAGCGCGTGCCCGAGGGCATCGACCAGCAGAGCTCGTTCGCGTTCCTCGGCCACTACGCCCGCTCGCTCGTCCGGGCGTGCCCGGTGCTGGGCGACGTGAAGGTGCTCCGCCAGTGGGCCGGGTGCTACGACCTCACGCCCGACCAGAACCCGATCGTGGGGTACGTGGACGACGTCGACGGCTTCTACCAGGCCTCGGGCTTCATGGGCCACGGGTTCATGATGGCGCCCGTCATGGGCAAGCGCATCGCCGCCCACGTGGTCACCGGCGCCCCGTCACCCCTCATCGAGCGGTGGAACCTGCGCCGCTTCGCCGAGGGGCGCCTCCTCAGCGAGTCGATGATCATCGGGTGAACCAGCGTTGACACCCTCGCCCGCCCGGGCGATACCTGAAGGCGCATTGACGCGGATTTTTGCGGCCATTCGGCCCGCCCTCGGCCCGCCCTCGCCCGCCGAGTCGTCCGCGTCCCACCGATTATGTCCGGGGAGAAGCACGCATGAAGAAGGCCCAGCTCACACGTCCCGCCAAGGCGCGTGAAAATCGCTCCAGGTTCCTGACGTCTGCCTTCCGCCTGGTGGCCTCGCTCGCGGTGCCCGTCGTCGGCGGGGGCGCGCTCGTCCTCGCCGCCGGCGCCTCGCTGACGGCCTGCGCCGACGAGAACGACCCGAAGACCTGGGTGAAGCGCCTCGACGACCCGGCCCAGCGTGGCGCGGCCGTGCAGCGGCTGCTCCGCTTCTTCGGGGACACGCTCTCCAACGCGAAGAACGACCGCTCCGACCCGAAGGTGGTGGCCCTCCTGGACGTGATCGTCGAGCCGCTGACCAAGCAGTACACCGGCGGCACCGTGGCCGACGAGAAGACCCGCAAAGAGCTGATGAAGCTCCTCGCCGACATGAACGATCCGCGCACGGCGCCGGCGCTCGCGAAGGCCTTCCGCGATTACGAGCCCAAGAAGAACGAGGAGGACGTCAAGTTCGCGGCGCAGTCCACCAAGAACCTCGCGAACCAGGGGAAGCTCACGGATCAGGGCCTCATCGACGCCCTGTGGGACTGCTTCTCGAAGTTCCGCGCCTCGCAGACCAACTCGATCAACCTCGTCACCGATCTGCACGACGCGGTGCTCGCCGCCAAGCACCCGTCGTACGGGCCGAAGGCCGTCGAGAAGCTCGCGGGTCCGGTGGACCCGAAGAACCCCGAGTCGATGCGCGACCAGCTCATGTTCTGGCAGATGACCGCCATCCAGATCATCGGCGAGCTCAAGTTCGGAGCGGCCGCGAAGCCGCTCGTCACCGTGCTGCTCACGCCCACCAAGGGCGATCTCCGCGCGACCGCGCGCACCGCGCTGCTCAAGATCCCCAAGGAGGCGGAGCCCGTGCTCATCGCCGCCCTGAAGGGCACCGACGCCGACCTCGCGAAGCTCGGCGCCGAGTTCCCTGAGAAGGCACACCTCGCGGTGCTCTCCGAGTCGATCGCCTACATCTCGCGCAACACCGGGCGCGACGCGCTCCTCGAGAGCCTCGCGGCGTCGGACACCGACCAGAACCGCGCCGTGCTCGCCATGAACCTCGTGCACTTCCCGGCCGAGGCGAAGACCGTCGACGCGTATGTCGCCGCGTACGGCAAGCTCCCGCCCGCGGCCGGCATCGGCCTCATGGGCGGCGCGAACGGGCGCGGCATCCTGCTCCAGGCCTCCTCGCTGTTCTACGATCCCAAGCTCGTCGAGTGGGTCATCAAGGAGAAGGCCGCCGCGAAGGGCGATCCCGCGATCGAGATCGCGCCGGGCGCGATGGACGCGATGATCAAGCTCATGAAGCCCGACCAGGCGAAATCGGTCGGCGTCGTCGTCGGGCAGCTCGTGGGGCCCGCGACCGAGAAGGACAAGTTCGCGGCGGCCTCGAAGGCGCTCGAGAAGTGCAAGGAGGACGCGGCGTGTTATGTCAAGATCCTTGACGAACCCATCCCGTCCGCGCCGCTCTCGGCGAAGGCGTACGCCATCAAGGCGTGCTGGATGTCGGCGATGCTGGGCAACGACGCCACGCGGCAGGCGCTGCTCGCGAAGGTCGACAGCGTGAAGGACGGCGACGTGCGGCTCGCGCTCGTGGAGGCCATCGACCACCTCGCTCCCAAGGGCGACGCGGCCGGCGCCGACGCGCTCGAGAAGATCGTCGCCGCGGACAAGCCGAGCGGCAACAAGCTGCTCCTCCAGGCCGACGACGCGGTCGTCAAGGTCGCGCTCAAGCTCCGCTCGCGCGCCACGCAGTGACCGCGAGCGGCCTGCACCGAGGGAGCCGAGGGATGGACACGAGGAGGAGCGCGGCATGTTGAAGCTCGTCGTGCTGCGCGGCGCCCTCGCGGGGCAGACCTTCTCGTCGGCCGAGGACACGGTGCGCCTCGGCCGCGCGGAGGGCAACGACGTGGTGCTGCCCGACGAGCACATCTCGAGCGAGCACGCGCGCTTCGCCATCGTGGGAGACCGCGTGCTGCTGCGCGATCTCCGCTCGACGAACGGCACGTGGCTCGTGCGCGGGGACGGGCGCTCGGCGCTCTCCGAGGAGCGGGGGCGCGAGATGGCCGTGCGCCACGGGGACGTCGTCGAGCTCGGCTCCGGCGACCGCTGCGTGGCGCTCCAGGTCGTGCTCGTGGGCGACGCCGACGCGCGCGTCTTCGCGCTCCGGCGCATCGAGGATCTCGCGCCGGCCACGAGCATCGTCGAGAAGGACGAGGGGCGGCTCAAGCTGCTCTACGAGGCGCAAAAGTCGATCGGCGCCGCCACCGATCTCGCCGAGGTGTTCACCGCGATCGCGGAGGCGTGCTTCGCGCTCGTCACGACGGCCACGCACGTCACCGTGGTGCTGAAGGACGACGAGGACGCCGAGGCGCGGGGAAGCGCCGCGTACGTGCCCGTGATGACGCGCGTGCGGGGCATGAGCGGCGCGCCCGAGGGGCCCATCCCCGTCACGCGCAGCATCTACCGGAAGGTGGTCGCGGAGCGCGCGGCCATCCTCGCGGCGGACGCGGCGAGCGAGGTGAGCCAGAGCGAGTCGCTGATGGGCGCCCAGATCCGCGCGACGATGGGCATCCCGCTGTGGAAGGGGGACGACATCCTCGGCATCCTCCAGGTCGACAATCGCGCCGACTCCGCGGTGTTCTCGCCGGCCGATCTCGAGATCCTCGCGGTGCTCGCGAACAACGTGTCTCTGGCGGTGGCGAACGCGCGGCTCGTGCGCCGCCTGAAGAACGCCGAGGACCGCCTCCGCAAGGAGAACGCGTTCCTCAAGGGACGCGAGGAGACCCGCCGCTCGGGCGGCAAGGGTCCCGTGGAGATCGTCGGCAAGAGCGCGCCGATGCGCGCGCTGAGCGCGCAGCTCGACAAGGTGGTCGACACGCGCGTCACGGTGCTCATCGAGGGCGAGACCGGCGTCGGCAAGGAGCTCGTCGCGTCCGCCGTGCACTACCGCTCGCGGCGCCGCGAGAAGCTCTTCGTCAGCCAGAACTGCGCCGCGATGCCCGAGAACCTGCTCGAGAGCGAGCTCTTCGGCCACAAGAAGGGCGCGTTCACGGGCGCACACGAGGAGAAGAAGGGCCTCTTCGAGATCGCCGACGGCGGGACGCTCTTCCTCGACGAGGTCACCGAGATGCCGCTCTCGCTGCAGTCGAAGCTGCTGCGCGTGCTCCAAGAGGGCGAGGTGCGGCCGGTGGGCGCCACCCACGAGCGCCGCGTCGACGTGCGGATCGTCGCGGCCACGAACCGCAACCTCGAGAAGGAGGTCGCCGAGGGGCGCTTCCGCGAGGACCTGTACTACCGGCTGAAGGTGTTCCCGCTGCGCGTGCCGCCGCTTCGCGAGCGGCGCGAGGACATCCCGCCGCTCGCCGAGCACTTCCTCCTGCGGTTCAGCTCCGAGTTCGGCCGGCCCGCGGCCGGCTTCACGCAGCAGGCCATGGAGCTGCTCCAGGGCTACGACTGGCCGGGCAACGTGCGCGAGCTCCAGAACGAGGTGCAGCGCCTGTGCATCCAGGTCGACCCGGGCGGCTTCGTGACGCCCGAGCTGCTCTCGCCGCGCGTGCGCCAGGTGGAGGGCATGCTCGACCGCGTGAAGCCCACGAAGGGCACGCTCAAGGAGATGATGGACCAGGTGGAGCGGTGGCTCCTCATCGAGGCGCTGCGCGAGCACGGCAACAACAAGACCGCGTGCGCCAAGTCGCTCGGCATCACGCGCGAGGGACTGCACAAGAAGCTGCGCAGCTTCGGCCTGTAGTCCGGGGCGAAGCGGCGCGCCGGGCGCGCGGTCAGGCGCCCGCGGCTCGGGGCCGCACCGCGAGCACGCCCTCGCGCGAGGCGGCGACGTACGGCGCGCCGGTGCGCGGATCGCGGGCGAACGGCGCGACCTCGAGCAGCGGCAGCAGCGCGAACGCGCGCTCGGTGAGGCGCGGGTGGGGCACCTCGAGGGCCTCGTCGCGGTGGGTCACGCCCTCGATCCACAGGACGTCGAGGTCGAGGGTGCGCGGGCCGTAGCGTACGTCGCGCACGCGCCCCGCCTCGCGCTCGACCGCGAGGAGGCGGTCGAGGAGCGCGCGCGGCGAGCCCCGCCACGCGACGAGGAGCGCCGCGTTCAGGTAGGGGCCCTGGGGCACGTCGCCCCACGGGGCCGTCTCGTAGAGTGAGGACCGCGCCCGCACGGTCACCCCGTCGAGCGCCTCGATGCGGGCCTCTGCAAAGGCGAGGTGCGCCTCGCGATCGCCGAGGTTGCTGCCGACCCCGACGACCGCGAGGAGGGCCGGCGCGTCGACGAGCGGGCCGACCGGGGCGACCGTTGGAGGGGAGGGCGCCTCGCTCAGGGGGTCTTGCCCTGCACTTGGATGGGGTTCGTGAGGTTGCCCTCGTAGCCCCCGTTCTGCTTGCCGTTCTGCACGAAGAAGAAGAGGACGTCGTCGGTGCGGCCGTCGAGCGTGACCTCGAGGGTGACGACCCCGCCGGGCTCGCCCTCGAAGCGCAGCCCGTCGTTCTTGAGGCCGATCGTCCGCCGGACAGAGACCTCCCCCGCGGTGGTCGCCACGGGGCGGCCCTCGTCGTCGGTCACGCTGGTGAGCTTGCCTCGCGCCGCGCGGACCTTCACCTGGTAGTCGCAGGTGCGCTGCGTCTGCTTGGTGTCGCACGACCAGAAGACGTGCCACTTGCCGCCCGCGCCGTACTCGACGAACACTCCGACGCCCTCGCCCGGATCGGCCTGGAGGCGCGCGTTCGTGTCGACCTCGACGAGCACCGGGCTCGGCCCGCCCTGGCTGGGGGTGGTCGCGGCGGGCGAGCCGACGTCACCGTAGCCCCGCCCGGACGACGAGGACGAGGACTCGATCACGCAGCCGGCCGCGCCGAGCGAGAACGCGAGCGCGGTCGCGAGCGCGACCGGTCGCGAGGCGACGGCGAGGGGAGAGAGGGGCGAGAGAGGGCGCATGGGGCTCCTGCGGGCGTCGGCGAAGGGAAGTCAGCGGAACATAAACGGAAAGGGGCGCGCGCGGCTAGCGACGGACGCGGCTTTGCGACGAGCGCGGCGCGGAGGTGGAGCGAGACGGCGACGCGGGGGCCCGCGACGGCGTGGATGGCGGCCGCGAGTAGGAGGGGGCGGGCCGTGAGTACGAGGGGGAGGGTCGCGAGTAGGAGGGCGAGGGCCGCGAGTACGACGGCGACGGGCGCGAATACGACGGCGACGGGGGCGAAGGATGCGAGTACGACGGGTGGGAGAACGACGGCGCGCTGGCGGCCGGCGCGCGGTGGTGCTCCACGAGGGGAGCGGAGCGCGGCTGCGGGGGGGAGCCGAACGGGGCGGTGGCCTGCGGCGCATAGCGCGGCTCGCCGCGGAGGGCGGGCAGGCGCGTGGGTGCCGGCTGCACGTGGGTGG
>CAZHGG010000352.1:0-6493 GCA_964531755.1 uncultured Polyangiaceae bacterium | reverse complement strand
GCGGCCGATGGTGGGGATGGTGACGATGGCGAGGATGGCGAGGATGATTCCCGTTAGCCCTCACGTGCGTGCGTATATGACGCGAACTAGAGACATCCTCACCATCCTCACCATCCTCACCATCACCTTTCGGTTGGTGCTCGGGCGAGGGGTGGTTACGCCGTTCCGCCCTGCCCCGTCGTGGCCCCGTCCGGGGGCGGTCGTCGTCCGAGACGCCCGTCGGCCCTTGGGGGCGCTCTCGGGCACTGGACGGGCTGCGGTGGCGCTGCACGGACGCGGAGTGAGGATTGCGCGAGGGCTTGCGTTGTCCTTTCCGCCTCACTCGTGGCACTATGTGGCACATGACGAGCGAAGAGCTTGCGGACACCCGCGACGGCCAGAACGCGATTCTGCGGGCGGAACGTGAGCAGATCATCGCCGACCTCCGCACCGGCCTTGCGCCGCTCGTGTGCCTCTCTGCGCCACAGGAGCGACGGCGTCTCGTTCGCATCACCTCCCTGCGCGACCTCGACGCGCGAGGCTCGCCATGGCGCGGTCTGTAGCGAAGAAGCCCGACGACGAAGCTCCTGCGAAGGTCGCCCCGTTCCGCCACCACATCGCGAGCACCGAGGAGCGCGTGCTCGTGTGGGTCGCGGTGCGGCTGGTCGGTGCGACGCACGCGGCCCGGCTGCACACCATCTCGCGCGAGTCGGCCCGACGCATCGCGGGCGAGGTGGACACCGACGACACGCTCACGAGCGCGCGCCTCGCGGCCTGGAAGGCCGTCGTCGATCAACTCCAGGCGCACACGGGCGAGGCCCTCACACGCGCCATCCTGCGCCTCTCCGCGCTCCTCGCGGACCCCAAAGCGAACCTCTCGCCCACGACGCTCTTGGAGCTCATCACGGGCCTGTCGAGCGTGCAGAAGGGTGACGTGCCCGGCAAGGGCGGCGGAGCTCCGGGCGCGAACACCCCCACCATGGCGATCCCCGCGTTCCTGATCCGAGAGCGCCGCGAGTCGCCCACCACCCCGAAGAAGGAACCCGATGGGAGCACCGAACCTCAGTGACGCGTCACTCGCAGCAATGGCCCCTGCGAGTGACGCGGCGACCGCCCAGAGCCGCACGCTCACCACCTCGGCCGCGAACCTCACGCTCGCCGCGGGCCTCTACGAGCTGCACCTCGACGCGTCCGCGGGGATGGCGATGTGCCGTCTCGGGGGCACCAACCCGACGCTCCCCAGCGACGGGAGCACGGCCGAGACGGGCTTCTGGCTCGCGCCGGGGGTGCCGCGCTCGCTGGTCGTCGAAGGCGAGCAGGCGTTGCGCGCCCTGATGACCTCGGGGACCGGGACCATCTACATCACGAGGCTGCGGTGATCCGCGGGCGGGGGCGCTTGCGTGCGCTCCTGCGCGCGCTCGGAGGAGGCACGGATATGCCGTACAGCGAAGGACTCTACAGCTCGCTCCCTGGATCGCCCGCGGTGGGGGAGCTCTACTACGCGACCGACCGGGACGCCCTCTACGGGTACGTGGAGAGCGCGTGGAAGGTGCTCGCGTACGAGCCGAACGTCCCGAAGGACAGCGATGACCTCGCGGTCTGGGCGCTCGACGACACCTCGGGCACCACCGTCACAAACACCGGGAGCGCGAGCTCGTCGAACCTCACGGCCTCGGGCAACGTGACGCTCGGTGGCGCAGGCCCCTGGGGGCGCTCGGGGCGCTTCTACGGGGGGATCGCGAAGGGCGCGGCCAGCGTGCAGCCTGCCTACCCCCTGACGGTCTCGTGCTGGGTGCACCTCTACGGCTACCCCGACGGCACCCCCACCAGCTATACGCGCCTCGTGTGCAGGCCCGTGAACGGGTACTCCAACCCGTACATGAGCTTCACCCTCACCATCGACAACAACGGCCTGATCGCCGCCGAGGTCAACAGCGCGTCGTCGGGCACGGGCGCCGCGCTCTCGGTGACGGAGCCCGTGACGCTCGGGGAGTGGCACCACGTCGGAGCCTCCTACGACGGGACGACGCTGCGCCTCTACCTCGACGGCACGGAGGTGGGATCGCTCTCGCGCTCGGTCACGATGGGCTACACGTCCGGCACTAACGACGTGTGGTGCCTCGGCGGAAACCCCGCGGCCTCGGAGGAAAACGTGAAGGGCCGCATGAAGGACGTCCGTATCGCCCAGGTCGCCCGCGATGCGGCTTGGTTCCGTCAGGTCTACCAGCGCGGCCGCGGCACCTGGAACGGGTGACATGACCGCCGACCCGCTCACCACCGTTGAGTACACCCCGCACGACGCGCAGGAGGCGTTCCACACCGCGCCGCAGTCGTCGCGGTGGTTCTGTGGCGGGTACGGCAGCGGGAAGAGCAAAAGCCTCGTCATCGAGGCGCTGATGAACGCCGTGGTGCATCACCCGGGCTTCCAGGGCATCGTGGCCGCGCCGACGTACGGCTTGCTTTTTCGCGCGTGGTTTCAGGCGTGGAGGGAGTTCGTTCCGCAGGCGTGGTGGCAGTTGAAGAAGGACCCGTACCTCGGGCCGCACCTGCTCATCCAGACCGCGGCGCACGGACAGTCGACCGTGTGGCTGCGCTCGACCTCCGACCCTGCGTCGAACGAGGGCATCAACGCCGCGTGGATCGTGTTCGACGAGGCGCCGCGCGAGCGCAACCGGGAGTCGTACGACGTGCTGCACGGGCGTCTGCGCGCGGGCTACCCCGGACGCCAGCGTCCCGTCGTGATCGCGGGGCCACCGCAGACCCGCTCGCACTGGACGGCCAAGGAGTTCGGCACGGGCCCCGACGCGGGGCACTTCGGCACCATGCAACGCTGGCACAGCGCCGACCACGCGGTCGTGCGGTGCCGCACCGAGGACAACCCCTTCCTCCCCGCAGACTACCTCCCGAAGCTGCTCGCGCGCCCCGGCGTGACGCGGGCGTGGATCGCGCAATGGCTGCACGCCCTCTTCGGCGGCGTCGAGGGCCAGGTCTACGAGAGCTTCAGCCGAGACATCCACGTGGTGCGTGCGGAGTCGCTCGTCGGCCGCGCGTGGAAGAAGGTCAAGGTCGGGACCGATTGGGGCTACACGAAGCCCGGGGCCATGATGGCGATCGGGGAGGACGGCCTGGGCGACCTCTACGTCTTCGCCGAGGAGTACCACGCGGGGAAGCTCGTCGCGGACGAGCCCGGCCACTGGATTCCGCTCGGGCGCACGATGGTGAACGTCCACGCCGCGACGGACTTCTACTGCGACCCCTCCGCGCCCGGCCACCTTCAGGCGTTGCGTGTTGGGCTGCGAAAGGGCTGCACGCGACAGGCCCGCGTCATCGCCGCGGACAACGAGATGGGCGAGGGCATCCGGCGCGTCGCCGCGAGGCTGGAAGCCGCGGCCGATCGCGCGCGCAACCCGAAGGCGCCGCCGCGCCCCGCGCTCTACGTGTCGGACGCGTGCGTGAACGCCATCAACGAGTTCGAGTCGTGGACGCACAAGAAGGGGCGCGACGGCTCGCTGACCGAGACCCCCGAGGATGACCACGACCACGCCCTCGATGGCGTGCGGTACGTGGCGATGAGCACGAGGAGCTGAGACCATCATGGCAAAGAAGACCGATGAGACGACCGTGGCCGCGACGAACCCCGCCCCGGCCCCCGAGATGCACCCCAACGCGCGCGAGCTCGCGGCCCAGGTCGAGCGCGACGAGGTGGGGCGCCTCGCGGCCGACGCGTTCGCCGCCTACAACGTCCAGGCGGGCGGACTGACCTGGGATAAGAAGCCCATCCCCCCGTGGCCCGAGACGGGCGAGAAGGTGCAGGCCAACTGGCGCGCGGCCATCGCGCGCGTGCTCGGCGAGATCGACCTCTCGCGGTTCGTGCAGTTCTACGACGCGAGCGAGCGACCGCTCAACGCGCTGGTGCTCTCGGTGGAGGGCAACCTCGCCACCCTCGCGGTGTTCCACCCGGACGGCTCCTGCGACGTGGCGGTGGACGTGCCGGGTGGCCCCGCGGGGCAGCCCGGTCACTGGCACCCGGTGGTGTGGAAGTTCGGGCCCGCTGTGGCCGCCCCCGCAGACCCGCAGACGCTGCACATCAACATCAACGGCGCGGTCCTCGACGGCGACGCGGAGAGCCTCACCGAAACCATCCGCCGCACCATCGACTCGGCGAGCGCAACAGGCACGGTGCCCCTCACGCGCGAGTCGATCGACGAAGAGGAGAGGCGCGTGTCACAGGCCACACCGGATTCCCTCGCGCACATCGAGCGGTTGCTGAAGGGCGACGACCCCGCCCCGAGCGCGCAGTACACCGACCAGGACGTGAAGGTGGCGCGGGCGATGTACCTGCTCGAAACCGCGGGCCACCCCGACGCGAAGCCCTGGGAGAAGCTGAAGGTCCCCGAGAAGCGCAACGTGCTGGCGGGCGCGCGCGACTTCCTCACGTCGGGCGGCGCCGCGGCGCAGCTCGTCAACACTCTCCTCGCCCCCCAGAGCTGACCCATGGACGGAGCCCTCGCCATCGCGACGTACGACGCCGAGCGCGGCCACCTCGCGTTCTACGCCGACAGCTACCGCGGTGGCGAGAGCTACCGCAACCCCTCGTCCCTCACCATCGGCACGACCCGCACGACGCGGTGGGTGCCGATGGTGGATGAGAACGGGGGCGAGACCGGCGACTTCGAGCAGCGCGCGGTGCGGGCGTACCGCACGTACCTCGTCCCGCACCCGGGGGAGCTCGACGCGGAGTTCACCATCCGGCGCTCGCTCGCGGCGTACATCAACGTCATCTCGATGATCGTGGACGCCTACACCGACGCGGTGACAGGTCACGTCGTGCGAGACCTCGGGGCACTCGGCGGGGCGCTCGGCAACACCAACGGCCGGGGCCGCGGGTGGGCCGCGCACGTGCAGGAGGTGGCACGGTGGACGGCCGTCTACGGCTACTTCGCGACGGTAATCGACGCGCCCAAGGTCAACCCGGCGCAGAACCGCGCGGAGGAGGAGCGGCTGCGCGTCGGCCTGCGCGCGACGCTCGTGCATCCGACCGCGATTGCCTGGGTGTGCATCGACCACGACGGGGCCGTCGTCGAGTTCGCGTTCGTCGATCAGCCCCAGGTGGCCGAGGCCGTTGCACCCGCAACCCAGGTCGTGCGGTTCTGGCGGTACACCACCGAGACCTGGGAGGTGCACGAGCTCGCGGTCGACGTGGCGCGCGGCTGGGGATGGTGCCGCGGTTCGCTCAACGAGAAGACCCGCAAGGACGGGGGCCCGCTCGCGCCGGGGCTCCGCGGCCGGTGCCCGGTGGTGTTCTCGTTCTTCCGCGAGGACACCACCATCCGGTTCCCCCGCGGCACCTCACTCATCTGCGACGCCGCGGACCTGGCGAGGCAGATCTACAACGAGCTCTCGTGGATTGAGGAGATCCACCGCAAGACAAGCTTCCCCTTCCTCGCGGTGCCTGAGCCCGACGCGGCGGGCGACCTCGACCCGAAGACCCGCAAGCAGATCGGCCCGGACAAGGCCCTCGGCTACAACGGCAAGGCGGGCTCGCCCGAGTGGGTGCAGCCCTCGGCCGAGAGCACGCAGGAACTCCGCAACCACATCGTGTTCCTGGTGATGATCGCGTTCCGCACGACGGGGCTCGAAGTGACCGCCGACCAGGGGAGCCCGACGCAGAGCGGCGTGGCGCTGCGCATCCGTAGCCGCGACTTCGAGTCGCGTTGCACGCGCTTCGCCGACAACATGGAGGCGTACGAGCGGCAGTGCTTCGACCTCGCCCGCGCGATCCTCACCAGCGCCACCGCAGAGCCCGCGCTCACCTACTCCAAGCGCTTCGTGCTCCCCGACTCCACAGAGGCGCTCGACGGGGCGCTCAAGCTCCTGGAGAAGATCGCGCCAGAGCTCGGGACCGAAGGGAAGCTCGCGATCATCCGTCAGGCGCTCGACTCCGCGATGTCCCTGTCGGATGAGCAGATGGCCAAGGTGCTCGACGAGATCCGGGCCCGCATGGAGAAGCCTTCCGAGGCGCCACAGAAAGAGCTCTTCGCCTACGACTACGATGCGGGCATCGTCTACGTGGACGAGGCGCGCGCGACCAAGGGACTCGCGCCACTGGCGGACGGCAAGGGCCAGGTGCCGGTGTCGCAGTGGAAGGCCCAGACCACAGCCCTTGCAGTGTCGCCACCGTCGAAGCCGCCGCCGCCCGCCAGCGCGCCCGAGGCAACCTGATGGCGTACGTACCGGGCCGCGGTCTCGCCGACCTCGTGGCGCGCGTCGAAGGCGCGTCGAAGGCCCTCCAACGCGCGAAGGGTGCGGGGTGGACGGTCGATGACGTGGCGCTCGATAAGCTGCGGTGGTTGGAGCGGTCGGGCCGTGACTTCCGCAAGGTCACGCCCGCGCTGAAGAAGAAGATGGAGGGCGCGTTCGTGAAGGCCCTCGACGACGTGCTCGTCGGGAAGGCGGGCGTCGATGCCCCCGCCGCCGCGGCCGTCAAGGTGTTCAAGGATGAGATCGTCCGCCG
>CAZHGG010000351.1:0-6516 GCA_964531755.1 uncultured Polyangiaceae bacterium | reverse complement strand
CGCCGGCCGCGAGGATGCCGGCCTGCCGCATGCCGCCGCCCCAGCGCATGCGCGTGCGCCGCGCCTCGGCCATCAGGTCGCGTGGCCCGGCGAGGGCGCTGCCGACGGGCGCGCCGAGGCCCTTCGAGAAGCAGACGCTCACCGTGTCGAACGGGGCGGCGAGCTCGGCCACGGAGAGCCCCGAGCGCGCCGAGGCGTTCCAGAGCCGTGCGCCGTCGAGGTGCAGGCGGAGCCCGAGGGCTCGCGCGCGCGCCGCCACGCGCAGCACATCGGCCTGTGGGAAGACCCTGCCGCCCGCGCGGTTGTGCGTGTTCTCCAGGCACACGAGCGACGAGCGAGGGCAGTAGTACGCGTCGGCCGCGTGCACCCGCTCCGCGAGCTCGTCGGGGCCGAAGAGCCCGCCCTGGCCCGCGACCGCGAGCTGCACGCCCGAGAGGGCCGGGGCGGCGCCGCTCTCGTAGAAGGCGACGTGGGCGCCCTCGCCGACGATGACCTCGTCTCCGGGCCGCGTGAGCAGCGAGATCGCGAGCTGGTTGCCCAGGGTGCCCGACGAGACGAACAGCGCGGCCTCCTTGCCGAGCAGCTCGGCGACCTCGCGCTGCAGCGCCTCGACCGTGGGGTCCTCCCCGTAGACGTCGTCGCCCACCTCGGCCTCGGCCATCGCCTGGCGCATCGCGGCGGTGGGCCGCGTGACCGTGTCGCTGCGCAGATCGATGAGCGTCACGTGCGCGAGGGTAGTTCAGGGCGCCACGATTCGCGACGTCGAATTCGCGGCGCGCCCGCGGCGGCGGCCACGCGACGCGCGCCAGATGAAAAGGGCGGACAGGTGCGAAAGTTCTTGCGCACCGGGTGCGTAATGGCTAAGTGGTTGAACCAACAGCCATGGCGCGAACCCGTCCCCCCACGACCCCCGTCCTGTCCACACCCCTCGAGCGCGAGGCCCCCCCGGACGACCTCGGCGCGCTCGGCGGCCTCGTCCCCATCGCCCGCTCCAGCGTCGTCGACGCGGTCGCCGAGCGGCTCCAAGCCGAGATCCTCGCCGGCCGGCTCGCCGCGGGCTCTCGGCTCCCGTCCGAGCGGGAGCTCGCCCTCGCCCTCGGGGTGAACCGCCTCACGCTGCGCGCGGCCCTCGCGCGGCTGGAGGCCCTCGGCCTCGTCACCACGCGGCACGGGGCGGGCACGCTGGTCACGACCTGGCGCGAGCGCGCGGGGCTCGACACTCTGCCCAGCCTGATAAGCTCCCTCTCCCCGGGCGATCCCGAGTGGCGCAAGCTCGTGAAAGACGTGCTGGAGGTGCGCCGCGTGCTCGCCGCCGAGGCCGTCGCCCTGGCGGCCGCGCGCTTCACCGACGCCGACCTGGCGGAGCTCCGGCGTATCCGCGACGACCAGGCCACGCGCCTGCACGACGCCCTCGCCTACGCCCGCGGCGACATGGCGTTTCAGCGCGTGCTCGTGCGCGCCGCGGGCAACGTGGGCTTCGAGCTCGTCCTCAACTCGTTCGCGCGCTTCCCGGACGAGCACCCCGAGCTCGTCGCCAAGCTCTACGACCGCCGCCACGAGGCCGTCGACCTGTACGACGCCATGCTCGCGCTCCTCACCACGCGCGATCCGGAGCTGGCGCGAACCTCCGTACGCAGCGCGCTCGAGGCGATGGACGCCGCGTGGCTCGCGCGCCACGCCCCCGAGCCCCCCGCCAAGAGCCCGAAAGGAAAGAAGAAGCCATGAGCGCCGACACCGCGGCCGCTGCACCGGCGGCCTCGCGCGAGCCCGTCGCGGTCGCGCCCCTCACGCGCTTCGAGGCGCGGTGGTTCACGTGGATCTGCGCGGCCCTGTTCCCGGAGCCGCCGCGCGGCCCGTTCCCCGTGGCCATCACCACGCTGGAGCCCGCGCGCTTCTACGCGCGCATCTGCGGGGAGGCGCGCCTCGACCACCACCTCACGCTCCGCGCCGCGCTCTGGATCGTGGCGCTCGTCGCCCCCGTCGTCGTGCTCGGGCGCCCGCGCACCTTCGACGGGCTCACGATGGAAGAGCGCGAGGCCGTGCTCCTCGGCATGATCCAGAGCCGCCACTACCTCCTGCGCCAGCTCGCGTTCCTCATGAAGGCGCAAGCCGGGCAGGTCTACTGCGCCCACGAGGTGGTGCGGCGTCGCCTCACGACGTCGCGCTCGCGCCCCCCGGCGGCGGGCAACGACGGCCTCGTGGCCCTGCGGGCGAGCGCGTCGCCCGCGCTCGCGCCGCGCGTCCCGGCGCCCTCGAGCACGCCCACGGCCATGCCCGCAGAGCTCGTCCCGTCCTCCGTCCCGTCCGACCCCGCCAAGGAGCAACCGCATGAGCGCGACGAGCACGCCGCCTGACACCTTCCCGGACGAGGGCCACGACTCCCAGGTGGTCGATGGCGACGCCCTTCGCCGCGATTTTTCTGATGATTTCGACTTCGTG
This sequence comes from uncultured Polyangiaceae bacterium, assembly GCA_964531755.1. Lineage (GTDB taxonomy): Bacteria > Myxococcota_A > Polyangia > Polyangiales > Polyangiaceae > JAAFHV01. The sequence goes on along the minus strand of CAZHGG010000351.1, from coordinate 4,077 downwards.
GTCGTCGGCACGGGCGCCGCGGGCGCCGTCGCCGCCCACGCCCTCGCCGAGCGCGGCTTCTCGGTGGGCCTCGTGGAGGAGGGCCCGTGGATCCGCACCCGCGAGGTGCAGCGCGACGTCGACCACGTGTTCACCCGCGCCATCCGCGACCGCGGCATGCAGGTCGCGCAGGGCCGCACGATGATCCCGGTGCTCCAGGGGCGCGCGGTGGGCGGCAGCACGCTCATCAACTCGGCCATCGCGTGGCGCATCCCGGGCGACGTCCTCGACGAGTGGTCCAAGGACTTCGGCGTCTCCATCACCGAAGAGGAGCTCGCCCCTCACTTCGACGCCCTCGAGCGCGATCTCTCCGTCCGCTCGGTGCCGGACGAGGTGCTCGGGGAGAACAACCGCCTCTTCCTCGAGGCCTGCGCGGGGCGCGGCTACGCGGCGGCGCCCATGCGGCGCTACGACTCGGGCTGCGAGGGCTCGGGGCGCTGCCTCCAGGGGTGCCCGAAGGCGAAGAAGCAGGGCATGAGCGTCACGTATGTGCCGTGGGCCCTGCGCCTCGGCGCGCGCATCCACACGTCGTGCAAGGTGGAGCGCGTCGAGGTCCGGGGGGACCGCGCGGTCGGCGTGGTCGGCCGCGCGGCAGGGGGCGGCCGCGTGCGCCTCCGCGCGCGCCTCGGCGTGCTCGTCGCCGCGAGCACCGTCCAGACCCCCAACATCCTCCACCGCTCGGGCGTGCGCGCCCGGGCGCTCGGGCGCCACTTCCAGGCGCACCCGGGCGTGGGCCTCGGCGGGCTCTTCGATCGCCCCATCCACATGAGCTTCGGCGCCACGCAGGGCGCGGAGAGCATCCACTTCCGCAGCACCGACCGCTTCAAGCTCGAGACCATCTCGATGCCTCCCGAGCTCGCGGCGGCGCGCATGCCCGGGGTCGGCCTCGACCTCATGAAGCGCCTTGATCGCCTCGACGACATCGCGGTGTGGGTGGCGCAGTTCCGTGCGCGGGCCGAGGGGCGCGTCTCGCGCGATCTGTTCGGCAACGACCACATCGCGTATGCCCCCACCGAGGGCGACGTGCGCGTCGTCCGGAAGGCGCTCGCCACCATCGCCGAGCTGCTGTTCGACGCGGGCGCGCGGGAGGTGTGGCCCGGCATCCATGGCGTCCCGTTCACGCTCCGCGGCCACGACGACGTGCGGTTTCTCCGCGAGGGGCCGCTCGATCCGCGCGCGTACTCCTTCATCGCAACGCACCTGTTCGGCGCCGCGCGCATGGGCCCGAGCCCCGCGACCTCCGTCGTCGACACGAGCTTCGGCGTGCACGGCGCGTCGAACTTCTGGGTGGTCGACTCCAGCGTGTTCCCCACGAACCTCGGGGTGAACCCGCAGCACAGCATCATGGCGCTGAGCCGCCTGTGCGCCGTCCGCGTGGCCGAGCGCGCCCGCCGGAGCGACGCCGCGTAGGGCACGGGCGAGCGGGCCGCGGTCCTCCCAGAGCTTCACGCGGCCGATGCGCTCCTCCACCGGCGCGCAGGCCGCCCTCGCTCTACGCGCCGTCCGGGCGCCGAAACTACTTGACGAGGCCGTCCGCGCCGGGTACTCCCACGGCCTCTTTCAGCCGCTTTAGCTCAGTGGTAGAGCAACGGTTTCGTAAACCGTAGGTCTCGAGTTCAACTCTCGAAAGCGGCTCCTCGACCCGCCCGCGTGCATCCCGAGCGCGCGACCTCGGCTGGAGCCTCGTGCCCCGGGGCATCCGTCTGCGCGCGCGTGCGCTCGACCGCGACGCGCGGGGCCGCGCGTCGAGCGCGATCGACGCGTGGCGCCGGGAACAAAAAGATCCGGGCGGGGTAAAAAAACAGACCTGTTTGCCTTGAACCCGACGTCGCGCCGTCTAAGGTGACTCCCAGCCGCGGTCGCCTCGCGCGTCCGGGGCCCGCACCGCTCCACCCCGCGCCACTGCATCGCCTGGAGAGAACGAATGACCCCTCGCGCCGCTCGCTTCACCCGCAACCTCGTCGCCGCCGCCGGCCTCTTCGGCGCGCTCGCGCTCGTCCCGAGCGCCGCCACCGCCGACGCGCCCGCGCCCTCGAACGGTCAGATCAGCGTCAACGTGTACTCGGTGCCGGGCAGCAACACGCCGAAGATCGTGGTCCGCACGGTCATCCAGCAGCCGCCGCGCAAGGTGTGGGCCGTGGTGTCCGACTGCGCGCACTACACGAGCCGGCTGCCGCGCGTGGCCAAGTCGCGCCTCATCAGCAAGGTGGGCAACGTGCACACCTGCGAGGTCACGATCGCGATGCCGTTCCCGCTCTCGAACCTCACCGCGATCACGCAGGCGACCCACACCGAGTCCAACGGCGGCATGAAGCGCCAGTGGAAGCTCGTGAGCGGGGACTACACCGTCAACAACGGGAGCTGGGAGATCAAGCCGCTCGACGAGTCCGGCACCGCCAGCGTCGTGACCTACTCCGTGCAGGCCGAGCCCACGACGGCCGTCCCGGCGTTCGTCCGGGAGCAGGCCCAGAAGAAGGCCCTCCCCGAGCTCATGGAGCGCGTCCGCGCCGAGTCGGCGAAGATCCCCTAGCGAGCGTCTGAGCCGGCGCCCGAGCCGCGGCGCGCCGCGCGGATCCTTGTGGTCCGCACTCGCATTGGCTACGCTCTGCGTCGCGTCGCCTTGGCGAGCCGCGCCCTCCGCCCGCACGCCCGTACGATTGAGCTTCCCGATGAACAAACCTGCCGAGCTTCCCGCCCCGGGCGACCTCTTCGAAGGGAAGTACCGCATCCAGCACCTCCTCGGGAAGGGGGGCATGGGCGCGGTGTTCGCGGCGCACCACTCGGGCCTCAACATCCGCGTGGCCGTGAAGTTCCTGCTGGCCGAGGCCGCCGAGAACCAAGAGGCGAACGCGCGCTTCCAGCAGGAGGCCCGCGCCGCGGCGCAGATTCAGAACGAGCACGTGGCGCGCGTGGTCGACGTCTCCACCGAGTCGGGCCTGCCGTACATGGTGATGGAGTACCTCGAGGGGCAGGACCTCTCGCAGCTGCTCGAGGTGCGCACGTCTCTCCCGCCAGAGGAGGCGTGCTCGTATGTCCTGCAGGCCTGCGACGCCATCCACGCGGCGCACAAGTCGGGGATCATCCACCGCGATCTGAAGCCCTCGAACCTCTTCCTGGCGCGCAGGCCCGACGGCTCGACCATCCTCAAGGTGCTCGATTTCGGCATCTCCAAGGCGCAGAACGGCCTCGGCCCCATGAGCGGGGCGCTCACCTCCACCAAGGCGATGCTCGGCTCGCCCTTGTACATGTCGCCCGAGCAGCTCCGCAGCTCGAAGAGCGTCGACGCTCGCGCCGACATCTGGGCGCTCGGGGTCATCCTCTACGAGCTGCTCACCGGCTCGGTGCCCTACCACGGCGAGAACCTCGGCGAGCTCTTCGCGGCCATCCTCGAGCAAGACCCGGTGCCCGTCCGCATGCGCGCGCCGCACGTGCCGCCAGAGCTCGAGCTCGTCGTGATGCGCTGCCTGCAGCGGCAGCCGAACGCCCGCTTCGGGAGCGTGGCCGAGCTCGCCCTCCACCTCGCGCCGTTCGCCCCAAGTGAAGCGGGGCTCCCTGTCGTGGGGGCCGCGCGGGCCCAGCTCCAGAGCGGCGGGTTCCCGAACGCCAGCCCCGCGAGCTACACGCAGCCCGTGGGCGCTTCGCCCGCCATGTATCACCCGCTCGCCGCCGGCGGGGCGGGCGGGCCGCAGCGGGCGTCGAGGCCGTCCGTGCCGTCGTTCGGGGGTACGGGCAGCTCAGCGAGCGGTCAGCTCCCGAACGCCACCGCGGCGCTCGGCGGAGGCTTCGTCTCCCCGGGGCACCCCGCGGCGATCCAGCCGGTCGCGCTGAGCGACTCCGCCGTCGAGGGCCCGCCGGTCCGCTCGAACACGGGCCTGCTGCTCGGGCTCGCGGCCGTCATGGTCCTCGCGGCGGCCGGCATCGGCGGGTACACCATCAGCCAGCGGAGCGCCGCGGCCGCCGCCGCCGCGAGCGCGCCTCCCGAGCCGTCGAGCGCCCCGAGCGCCGCGGTCACCATCGCGCCCAGCGCCACTGCGCCCG
>CAZHGG010000350.1:0-6519 GCA_964531755.1 uncultured Polyangiaceae bacterium | reverse complement strand
AGCCCGCCGGGCAGCGTGCCAGCGTCCGCCGCGCGCACCGTAACCTCGGTGTCCGTCTCGAGGCCGTGCCCGTCGTACGTCAGCACGTCCGTCGACGCGAGCGACGACGCGACCATGCCGGCCGGAGACGTCAGCGTCCCCGGCGGGAGTCGCGCGTTCACGTCCGCGCGGGAGCAGTAGAGGTCAGCGGCCACAACGCCCGTGCCCCGCGCCGGATGACCGGGCAGGGCGGGGCGTCGTCAGGTGTGGACCGTCTCAGTAGTCGGCGAGTCGAGCGAGCACGCGCGCGCGGCGCTCGCTCAGCTTCTGCGCGCGGAGCGCCTGCCCTGCGGCTGCGGCCTCCGCGATGCTCTTCTCCAGCTGCTTCGCCTCGAGCTCGAGGCTCTCCTTGTCGCTCATGATCAGGCCACGCCCGCCCAGCGCTGCATGCACTGAGGCAAGAGAAGCGACCCCTCGCTGTCGAGGATGTACGCGAGCGCGACCTTGAGGGTCGTCGCGTAGAGGTGCGAGTCCTTGCCCTGCTGGATCTCCTCGGGGGCCGCCCGCGAGCAGGTCACCCACGGCTTCATGCCGGGCTGGTTCAGCGCGAGGCCGTACCAGAGGACATCGCTCGCGAGCTCGTCGGCGACGATGAGCTTGAGGGTGCCCTTGTGCCGGTTGTCCACCGCGCCGTAGGTCGAGCCGACCGCCTGGATGATCATGTCCTGCTCGAGCAGATCCTTGGCGGTCTCCTCGAGCGCGGGCGGCACCATGACGTGGGTCATGCGCAGGCCCAGCGGCTTCCCGCCCGGCCCCTTGATCGCGCGGAAGCGCTGCTTGGCGAGCTTCAGGTTCGCGGTCGTGAGCGTGGTGCCCGCGCCGGTGAAGTCGTTGTCGTACGTCCCGATCGACGAGTCGTAGATGTTGAAGGGGTGCGTGTCCGAGAAGAACGCGGTGTTGTCCCAGCACGTCGCGTTCGCCGCGAGGGCGTCGGCGATGATCTGGTTCGGGAGGCAGGCAGCCGCCGCCGCCATCGCCGCCGGAGCGTTCAGCCACCCGATGAAGTCGGGCGCCTCGATGACGCTCGCCAGCTCCTGCACGCCGTCGGTCCACCGCCGCGGCGTGAGGCTGACGCTCTTCTCGAAGAGCGAGCGGTACTTGATCTCGCCCTTGAACTCCTTGTAGCCGGCGGCGTCGACGGGGATCGGGAAGGTGACGCGCGGCGCGTCGGTGACGACGTGGTGCCCCGCGTCGTTGGCCCACTGCTCCTGCGCCTGCGAGAGCGCCAGGGCGAAGTCCTGGCGGAACTCTTCGAGCGAGCGCTGCGCGTCGCCGGAGAGCTGGTAAAACCTGCTGGAAGACATCTCTTGCTCTCCTTGGCCTAGTTGATGAGGATCGCCGCGAAGGTGCCGGCCGCGTCGACGTCCTGAGCGCCGTCGTTGCCGAGGGCGCGGATGATGACCTGGCCGACGCCCGACCCGCCCGCGACGTTGCTGGCGAAGATGTGGGCGAGCGATCCGTAGTTCACCGAGCCCGTGATGGCCGCCGAGGGCACCGGGAAGGCCCGCGTGTTCGCGCTGACGGTCTGCCCCGCGCCCACGGTCACCGTGCAGGTGCCGCCGACGAGGGTGCCGGTCACGAGCTGCACCAGCGAGATCCCGACGAACTTGGCGAAGATCTCCGCGAGCGCGGTCTCCACGTTGGTCGCCGTGATCTGCGCCGCGCTGTCCTGAATCCCGACGAGGCTCGCGCCGAGCGAGGCCGACGTCGAGGCGAGGTCCGCGTAGCTCGGGAGCTGCGTGAAGGTCAGGTTGGTCGAGCCGACCGTGATCGCGTCGTTGGTCGACAGGAAGTAGAAGCGATCCGCCGCGACGGTGCCCTCGCTGACGTGGACGAGCATGCCCGCCACGACCTCGGCCGATCCGTTCGCGTCCTCGGCGCGGGTCAAGACGCCGGCCCCGGCGCTGATCCCGCTCCACACGTAGATGCCGTTCTGGCTCGCCGTGCTCTGGTTCTTGAGCAGGGTGCGCTCGCCGTTGACGTAGGTGATCCCGTCGATGGTCGTCGACGCCGCCGAGAGGTCCGCGATGTTCGCCGTGCTCGCGCCGCGCACCGAGTGCAGCGACAGGCTCGGCGAGTCGAAGCCCGAGGCCGCCGCCGGGTTGGCCACCGCCGGCCCCATGAAGACGTAGGGCTTCGAGTCGACCACCTCGAGGATGACGCCAGCGAAGCAGCGCGCCTCGCTCGAGTCCGAGAGGGCGACGGTCTGGTCGTCCGCCGCGTAGCACGCCTTGCCGATGTCGGCGGCGGCGATGCTGTCGCTGTTCGCCCACTGGAAGATGCCGAACTCGACCTCGACGTCGACCGCGCCCGCGGCGCCGCCGAGGACCGAGCCGGTACGGTTGTCGTAGGTCGCGCTCGAACGGCCCACGATGCGCACGCAGCTGTTCGCGATCGTGTTCGCCGGCATCGCGCGGCCCGACGAGTCGAGGCCGACCATCGCGCCCTTGAAGATCTGGACGTTCGCCCGGATCGGGTAGGTGCCGCGCGACGGGTAGACACCCGCGGTCGGCGTGAGTCGCTCGAGAGCGAGAGCGGTCATCGGCTGATCTCCTTTGCGCTACGCGCGTTGATGTCCGCGCGGAGCGCGGCGTACTTCTCCGGGTCCACGCCTCGCGCCTTGCACTTGGCGATCTCCTCGGCGCTCAGCCCGTGATCGCCGGCCGTCGACGCCGCCCGGACCTTCGGCCGAGGCGCGCCCAGCGACGCGACCCGCGCGCGCAGCTCGTCCAGCGGCTCGTCTGCGAGGCGCTTGCAGAGCGCACCCGACGCGAGCCCCGACGTGTGCGGCGTCTCGGCCCCGATCTCCACGAGCCGCGCGACGAGCTTGCCCCGCTCGGCCACGTCCAGCTTCGCCCGATCCGCCGCGAGCTTGGCCTCGCGCTCCTCGAGCTCCACCGCGAGACGCGACCGACGCGCCAGCTCGGCCAGCGCCGCCGCCGGATCCGCCTGGCCCGACAGCACCAGCGCCGAGCGCGCGAACGCGAGCGCCGCGTCGTCGCCCGCCACCGCGCGCGCCTTCGGCTGCTCCTCCGGAGGAGGCTCCGCGCCCATCGCGGGCGCAGGCTCCGGCGGAGGCTCCGCGGGAGGCTCGGCCGACGGCTCGCCCTCGGCCTTGCCGCCGAGCGCCGCCGTCACGAAGCGCTGGAGGAAGTCCAGCGCGCCCTTCGCGTCCTTGCTCGCCAGCAGGCCCACCGCCTCGGCGGCGAGCTTCGGGTCCATCTCCATGTGCCTCAGCTCCTTGCTGCTCGGGCTCGCCACGAGGCGCGCCCTCACGTCGTCGATCGCCGCGAGCATCCCGCGCGCCACGAGCGGCGCATCGGGCGTGCCCCACGCCTTCGCTAGCGCCTCCGCGAACGCCCACACCGCGTTCTCCTCGGCCACCACCTCGGCCGGAGCCTGGAGCCCGAACGGCGCGAAGTGCAGGTGCGCCAGCTCGTGGATCACCGTCTCGCGTACCTGCTCGAGCGCCTGCTCGGCGGTCGCTCCGTCCGGCGGCGTCGCAGGATCGCGGATCACGATCTTGGCAACCTTCGCGTCTGCCAGAGGAGCGCAGAGCCCCCACACCGCGCGCCCGCTCGCGTCCATCAGGTCCGGCACGTACGCCGCCTCGATGCGCCACGACTCGAGGCGAAGCTCGCGCTGGTAGTGCGCCACGAGCGCCGCAAGGTCAGGGGCGACCTGCGCGCGCGTCGTGCGGACCTGCCGAGCGTGTACCATTCCGGCAAACGCTAGGCGGTCATTCTGACCATTCAACAAAATTCAATTGGTCAAATCAAACGCGCTAGATTACGGCCATGGGCCGACCCGCCAAGCGCGCGACGAAGGTGCGCCACGCCGAAGAATTCCGCGCTCTGGCCTCCGTCGTCCGCGGCACCCCGCGCGCGAGCTCGCCGTCGGAGTCGTGGTCCGTCGCGCAGATCGTGGCCGCACGCGCGGCCCAGATGCGCGGCGAGTTTCGCCTCGCCGCACGACTCGCCGACGCGATGCGCACCGACGACGCGCTCTTCGTCGCGCTCGGGAACAGGCTCGCGCCTCAGCGCTCCATCGGCGTCGCCATGGCGCCCGCGGGCGACAGCGCGCGCGCCGCAGCCATCGCCGCCGAGGCGAGCAGCCTCTACGGCCCCAACGGTATCGGCCTTACCGCGCCGACCATGCTCAGCCTCCACGCCGAGCTGGTGAACCACGGCGTAGCGTTCGCCCACCTCGAGCCGCAGGCCCGCGAAGACGGCTCGCGCGTGGATCTCTTCGTCCGACACTGGCCCATCGAACACGTCCGCTACGACCCGATCGCGCGTTGCTTCACGACGTGGGCCGAAGGCGAAAACGGCGCTGTGCTCGCCAACGTGGAGATCCAGCACGGCGACGGCGAATGGTGCATCATCGCCGCGCACGAGACCGAGCCCTGGAAGCATGGCGCGCTCCTGCCCGCCGGCATCGTCTGGGCGCGCCACGCGTTCGCGAACAAGGATTGGGCGCGCGGCAGCTCGACGCACGGCAACGCCAAGGTGATCGGCACGCTGCCCGAGGGCGTGCCGCTCCAGGGCAGCGACGGAGCGCCGAGCGACGAGGCCGCTGCGTTCAGCGAGCTGACGCGCGCCGTCGCGAGCGCCGAGAGCCCGAGCGGCATCAAGCCCTTCGGCTCGACCCTCGACTACATGGTCAACAGCTCCCGCGCGTGGGAGGTCTGGAAAGAGCTTGTCCTCAGCGCCGAGAAGGCCGCCGCGCGCATCTACCTCGGCACGGACGGCACGCTAGGGGCGTCCGGCGGCGCGCCGGGCGTGAGCATCGAGGACCTGTTCGGCGTCGCCGAGACGCTCGTGCAAGGCGACCTCGAGACCATCGAGCGGTGCCTCTTGACCGGCGTGCTGGAGCCGTGGACGGCGCTCAACTTCGGCGACTCGCGCCTTGCGCCCCACCGGCGCTACCTCATGCCGCGGCCGGAGGAAGATGCCGCCGTCGAGCAGGCCGCGAAGCGGGAGATCGCCTTCTTCGACGCCATCGACCGCGCGCGCGGCTCCGGCATGGCGATCACGCAGGCGTGGGTCGATGCCACCGCCGCGCGCTACCGCGTCGTCGCGCCGACGCTGGCCGCAGCCACGCCAGAGCCGGCCGTCATGCGCAACATGGCGGGGCAGGTCGTCGCGCGCAGCGCCGGGCGCATCGGCGACAGGCCGACGGTGGTGGTGAAGTGACCTGCCCTCGTTGCGCAGAGCTCGAGCGCGCGATCCGCGCCGTGCTGGAGCACGAGGAGTCGAGGCCCGAAGACCAGCGGTCAGAATACACCGCCTTCGCGCCCGGCCGCCGCGGGGCGCGCCTGCTTCCGCGACAAGAGCCCCACGGCGTGCTCGTGCCGCGACCTCGCGCCCGGCGAGACCGCCTACGCCGAGCAGCTAGACCGCCGCGAGGAGCGGCCTTAGCGCTTGCGCCCTCGGGTCGTGAGGTAGACCGGGACGGCGCGGGCGTGCGGGTAGCCGCGGTCTCGCCATCGCCTGGCGCGCAGGCGCGCGTACGACGCCGGAGACATCACGCACCGGGCGGACGGGTCGCCCGTGTCGCCGTAGTGCTCGCGACCGTCGTAGCGGTCGAACGTCAGCGACGACCACCGCGGCTCCTCGCCGGGAGCCTCCAGCCGCACCACGTAGCCGAGGAGGACGCGGCTCACGGCTTCACCCCCGCCGCACGCAGCAGCGACCCGACCAGGTTGGCCATCCCGTTCTCTGGCGAGCACGGCAGCGGAGGGAAGCCGCCCCACGGCGACGGCGGCCCATCCCCGGTCTCGTAGGGCGGCGACTCGTAGAGGCCGTTCTCAGCGGCGCGCGGCTGCCCCGTGAGGCGCCAGAGCACGCCCCGCGCGTGACGCCCGAGATAGCCCAGCAGGGCCGGGCAGAGGTGCGCGGTCACGGCTTGGCCTCGAGCAGCGCGACCGTCACCTCGATCGCGTCGACGCGACCCGGCGCCGTGCCGCTCACCGTGGCGCCGTCGTCCGAGATCGTCGCGCGCACGTCGAGCATGCGATCCCAGCCCGGAACGTTGCCCACGACCCACGCGGCGAGCGCGCGCTCGCACTCCTCTCGCGACGGGGTGAGCCCGATCGCGTCGCGTGTCGCCTGCTGGATTTGCTCGATCACGTCATCACCCATCGCCATCACCTCCCTCGGCCGTGGATCCCACACGACGGGTTGACGTCCAGCCCCGCGATCATCCCAGGCACTGCGCCGGGCGGCAGGTAAAACACGAGCCCCGTCCCGTAGCGGACGAGTCTGCACGTACACCGCACCTCGTGGCCAGAGCGACGCGCGCACACGCCCTCTAGGATCTCCGAGTCCATGGCTCGGCCGCAGTCGTCGCATCGCTTCATCGCCATCACCTCCCACGCATCGTGCCACACGTCGGGCAAACGCACGCCGCCCGCTCCACGCGCCGCCGGCCACGCTGCCGCGCCACGCCTGCCTCGCGCCTCCGGCGCGCCACCGTGCA
>CAZHGG010000349.1:0-6538 GCA_964531755.1 uncultured Polyangiaceae bacterium | reverse complement strand
CACGCACGCACGCACGCACGCACGCACGCACGCACGCACGCACGCACGCACGCACGCACTTGCAGCGCGCTTGGTTCCTCGCAGCTGTCGCGCTCATCGCGTGCGCGGCTGCCCCTGAGGAGACTCCCGACTCCCTGCTGACCGCGCGAGGTGCGCTCGCCGCCGCCGACGCCAGCGCCGCCAGCTCCGCGCCGGAGGCCACTCTCTCAACGGCGCTCCCGAGCGGCACAGCCACGCTGCTTCGGCGCACGTGCCCCGTCCGCCTGACCGCCCGCGAAGAGCGGATTCGGTTCGGGGAGCGCGGCGCTCCGGCGGGCTTCAACGACCCGCGGCGCGTCGTGCGGCCCGCGGAGGTGCGCGCGTTCACGAAGGACGGCGCGACGCTCCTCGTCCCCCAGTTCTCGGGCGCCTCGGCGGCCCGACGGGCGGCGCGCGCGGATCGCCTGCCCGAGGTGAAGCTCGGCGTCGCCGCGTCCACCGGGCTCCACCTCGTCGACCCTCGCACGGGCCTCACGGCCGACGTGTCGCTGCTCGACGCGCGCGCCGTCGACGCCGTCCAGGCCGACGGAATGCTCGTGTACCCCGAGGGCGCCCAGGGCGGCGATCTCGTCGTGCGCCCCACGCCCGAGGGGCCGGAGGACTACCTGCTCTACGCGAGCAAGCCGCGGCAAGAGCAAGTACGGTATCGTGTGTCGCTCGGACCGCAGGTGGCCAGCGTGCGCCTCGTGGGGCGCAGCGTGGAGTTGCTCGACTCGGCGGGCGTCCCGCGCCTGCGCATGGCCCCTCCGACGATCGTGGACGGCGCCTGCAGGCCGCTCCAGCCGCGAGTGCTCGTGACCGGCTGCGCTGTGGAGACGAGCCCACGCCTGCCAGTGGGTAGGGCGCACCCGCGCCCCGACGCCGCGACATGCACTGTGCACGTAAGCTGGGCGGGGATGGGCGCGACCTATCCGGCCTCGCTCGATCCGGCGTGGACCGGCAGCGGCAGCCTGGCGGTCGCGAGAGCGGAGCACACGGCCACGAGCGTCACGACGGGCGCGGGCCCCGGGGTGTTCGTGACCGGCGGCGAGGACGCGCTCGGCGAGCCGCTCGACACGACCGAAGTCTACGACGAGGCCAGCGGCACCTGGAGCGCGGGGCCCACCATGGCCGAGAAACGACGCCTCCACGCGGCCGCGCGCCTTGGGGACGGAAGAGTGCTCGTGGTTGGCGGGTGGAACAGCGATCCGGCGCTCACCAAGTCGGCCGAGCTCTACGATCCCGCCACAGGCACCTTCTCGCCGGCGGCCGACCTGCCGAGCGGCGCCGCGGGCACGGCCCGGCTCTCGCTGAATACGTTGGCCAACGGCACGGTCCTCGCGGCGGGCGGCGAGCAGCTCGCCGGCGACAACGCCTTTCTCTACAGCCCCACACCCAACACGTGGGCGACCGCCGCGATGCCGACCGAGCGGTTCGGGCACGCCTCCCTCGCTATCGGCGACGAGGTCTACCTGCTCGGCGGCTCGCGGTGGGTGTCGGGCGTGCTGACACCCCTCGCGACGGCGGTGAAGTTCACGGCGCCCAGCACGTTTACTTCCCTCTCCGACCTGCCCTCCGCGGTGCCGTGGGCGCAGGCGGTGGTCGTGCCGGGCGCCCCCGCGAAGGCGCTCGTCATGGGCGGAACCTCGGGCGCGCCCATGGTGGCCGACCTGCCCGGGCTCACCTCGTGGACGCTGGCACCCACCCACCACGCAGGAAGCGTCCTCTTCCCGGCGCTCGGCCTCCGTCCGGCGGGCGCGCTGGTGACAGGCGGCTGGGGCTACGGCGCCGAGCTGTACTCGACCACGACGCTCTACGAGAACCTGAAGGTCGCGTTGCCGGGACCGACCCTCGCGCAGGCGCGCTACTCGCACCGCGCGACGACCCTCGCCGACGGCCGCGTCCTCGTGAGCGGCGGCGTTGGGCCCGCGTACGAGCCACTCGCGACCGCCGAGCTGCTCAGCGACGCGTCCTGCGTGACCGACGCCGAGTGCGGCGATAGCCTCGCCTGCACTGTGGACTCCTGCGTGGCCGGGGTCTGCCGGCACGTGCCGCGCGACCCGACCGTCGCCTGCGACGGCGTGAACAAGTGCACCGGCACGTGCGGCACGAGTGGGCAGTGCACCCCGCCGCCCACCGCGCCGGGCATGTGCCAGGTGTGCGATCCGGCGACAGGCAACAACATCGGCGCGCCCGTGGGGACGGCGTGCTCGACCGGCACCGCCTGCCGAGCGGCCGGGCACTGCGACGCGGCCGGCGGCTGCGTCGACACGCAGGCCGCCAACGGCACGCCGTGCGGGGCGGCGAGCGCGTGTGCTGGCGCGGGCTTCTGCCTGGCGGGCGTGTGCACGACCACGACGGCGCTCTCCACCGTGGTCGACGACGGCGATCCGTGCACGACCGACTCCTGCGACGCGCGCGGCGTCGTCCACACGCGCGACGCGGCCTGCGGCGTGGTGAGCCCGGCCGCGGCCCCCGACACCGTGTCCACGTCGTTCGCGGCGTCCACCGACTTCCTCACCGCCGCTGGCGCCGGCGGGCAGGCCGGCGTAGCGCTCGACCCGACCCGCCGCGCCGTGGTGCGCGGGCGCCTCCGTTTGCTCGCGCACGACGGCACGCCGAGCGCGGCCGCCGGCCTGCGTGTCACGGTGAAGGGCCACCCCGAGCTCGGCTACGCCGAGACCACCGCAGACGGCGACTACGCGCTGGCCGTGAACGGTGGCGAGTCCTACGTGCTCGCGCTGAGCGATCCGACGCACGCTCATTTCACGGCAGAGCGTCGCGCCGTCACCCGCTGGAACGCGTACACGGTCCTCGACGACGTGGCGCTGGTCACCAAAGATCCCACCCCGACCGCCATCGTGCTGCCGAGCGCGCCGGGCGTGTGGCAGACCGCGAAGGGCAGCGAACGCGGCGGGGTGGTGGGCGGCGCGCCAGGCGCCCCCGGGCAAGACCACGACCCGAAGCGACAGGGAATCGTGCTGGTGCCGCCCGACACCACCTCGAGCCTGACAGGCACTCAGCAGCTCCGCGTGACGGAATACACGGCCTTCGGCGAGGGCGCGCGCGCGATGCCCGCGGATCTGCCGCCGTCGAGCGGCTACACCTACGCGGTCGAGCTCAGCTTCGACGGCGCCGAGGGCGAGACCGTCACGTTCAACCACCCGGTGAGCTACTACGTGGCGGACATGGCCCACATCCCTGTTGGCCAGTCCGTGCCGGTGGGCACGTACGACCGCGGGCTCTCCGCCTGGGTGCCCGAGCCGTCCGGCGTGGTGCTCGAGATCACGGGCGTCGACGCCAGCGGTGACGCGGTGGTGGGCGCGCCGGCGGGCCTCACCTTCGACGCGGGCGAGCTGCACGCGCTCGGCGGCGCCGTCGCCGACGCTGTGTGCGGCGTGGGGCAGCCGTCCTGTGCGGGGAAGCAGGCGCGGTACTGGCGCGTGCGGCTCACGCACTTCAGCGCGTGGGACTACAACTGGGGCTTTGGCCTGCCCGACGGCGCCGGCCCGCCCCCTGGTGGCGCGCCGAGCGGACCCGGAGGCGGCCCCGACGATCCTTGCAAGGCGCCGGGCTCCATCATCGAGTGCCAGAATCAAGTGCTTGGCGAGGAGATCCCGATCGCGGGCACTCCCTACCGGCTCACCTACCGCTCCGACCGCACGCCGGGCGCGAACCTCACCGTGCGAGTGCCGATCACCGACGGGCGCACCTTCGGCGCAGCGCCGCCTGCGCTCGCGCCGCCCGCGCGGATCGAGGTGGTCATCGAGGTGGCCGGGCAGCGGCACGTGCTCACGCGCAAGCCGCCGTACACGGCGTGGGACTCGCTCCAGTGGACGTGGGACCGCAAAGACGCCTTCAACCGCGTGGTGGAGGGTGCCACCGAGGCGCAAGTCACCGTGCGCTACGTGTACGCCGGGCTCGTGGGGGCGACGGCGCAGTTCCTGAACTTCCCTTACCCGATGATCGACGGGAGCCGCGAGAACCGCGAGGTCAGCTTCCAGAAGTTCCACTCGCTGCTGCTCGGCTCGCGCGACGCGCGCACGGTCGGCTTCGGCGGCTGGAACATCACGCCCCAAGGCATGAGCGACGTCGGCCGCTATTTCCTCGGCGACGGTGAGCGGCAGTCGTGGAAGCCGAAGACCGACACGGTGGTGGGTGGCGGCGGCGGCCCGATCGCCGACGGCGAGCCCGCGCTTGGCGCGGGGGTGACGCCCGTGGCGGTGGCCTACGACGCGACCGGCAAGCTCTTCTTCGCGGCGACCGATGGCCTGGTGCGCGGCGTCACGCCAGCCGGCACGCTGGAGACGGTGGCGGGCGGCGCGACGGTGCCGTGGCCGACGACTGTGCCTTCGCCCGACGAGGTGCTGGCGGCGGACGTGCAGTTCTCGCCGAATACGAGCCTGCTCGTGGACCCGGCGGGCGGCGTCTATGTCGCCGACGCGGGCCTCAGCCGCGTCGTGTACGTGTCGCCGGGGCCCACGCGGACTGCCAAGATCGTGGCAGGCCGGAAGGACGGAGCGCCTGGGGACAGCCCGCCGGACGGGGTTGCCATAGAGCCCTGGGCGATGAACGGGCTTGGGCGAATGGCCCTCGATCGGACTGGCCGTCCGGTGCTCGTGGAGGGTGGCGCGCTCCGGCGCCTGCGGACGGACGGCGTGATCGAGACGGTGGCGGGCGTGGTGAGCGCGACCGTGTGTGCGCCCGAGGCGACCGCGGGGGCGAAGGCCACGGGCGCGTGCCTGAACGCGAACGGCGGCCTCGCCGTGGGGCCCGATGGGAGCGTGTATTTTGCAGCCGGCGGCCGGATCCGCGCGGTGCGGCCTTCGGGGCTGCTCGAAGATGTGCTGGGCACGGGCGCCACGGCGCCGGCGCGCGGCGGTAGCCTCGCCATCGACACGCCCAGGAGCCCGCTGACGGTGACCGATCTCGTGTTCCAAGACGGGATGCTCACGTACCTGGACGTGGGCAATCAGCAGGTGCGTCGCGTCAACGCGGCGGGCGTAGTGGAGGAGCTCGCGGGAATTTACTACGACCCCGTCGCGAGCCCGCCCGAGGTGCCGAGCGTGCCGCTGCGGACGCTGATAGGGCAAGGACGCTCGCTGGCGGTGTCGCCCACGGGGCGGCTCGGCTACGCCGCCGCGGGCTCGAAGATAGGCGAGCTGAGCCCGGGAGTGCGTGGCACGCAGACCGTGGCGGTGGGCGACGCGATTCACGAGCTCGACGCGAGCGGGCGGCACCTCGTGACGCGCGCGCGGCTGCGCGGCACGGTGCGGGAGACGCTGGCGTACGACGGCAGCGGGCTGCTCTCGGCCATTCTCGATGCGGACCTGCGCACGACCACGATCGACCGAGGCACGCCCGGGCAGGTGGTCATCACGAGCCCCGACGGAAAGACGACCACGCTGCTGCTCGACGCGTTCGGGTACCTCACGCGCGTGACCAGCGCCGACGGGCTCGCCTACGTGACGACGCACGACCCGGCGACCGGGCTGCTGACGTCGTTCACGGACAAGGCAAACACGCCGCACGCCTTCGCGTACGACGCGGAGAACCTGCTCACCCGCGACGTCTCGGTGTCCAACGCGCCCGTGGGCCAGGCGCTGACACACGGCTACTGGCTGGGCACTCGGAGCGTGACGCACACGACGGGCGAGGCGCGCACGAAGCGGTTCGGGGTGGAGCGGGGGCCGTGGAGCGCGCCGACGCCGGAGCTGGAGGAGCGCCGCACGGTGGAGCTGGTGACGGGGCTCGGCTCGTCCGAAGTGTCGACCGAAGAGCGGCTTGTGAGCGGCGGCCGCGAGCTCGCGCGGCCCGACGGGAGCCGCGTGACGACGCAGCGTGTGCCTGATCCGCGGTTCGGGGCGACTGGCCAGTACGTGGGAGCGCAGACGACCACGACCGGCACCGCGGGGACCACGGGAGACGTGGTGGTGACCACCGAGCGAGCGCGCACCTCGACGCCGAGCGGCGATGAGCAGACGGAGACCTGGCGCACGTACAGCGGGCCGCCGAGCGCGGGCCCGCACGGGCCGCCGTGGACGGAGACCTACCAGGAGTCGACCGGCGCGCGAGTGACGACGAGCCCCACGGGGCGCAAGACCATCACCACGTACGTGCCTTCGAGCGAGCGGATCGCGAGCGTGCAGGTGGGGGAGCCCGGCGGGGACGTGACGCTCTCGCCTGCAGAGTACACGTACGTGACCACGCCCGGGGTCAACCTGGGGAAGCTCGCGACGGTCACGGTCGGCGGGGTCGGCGGGCGCGTGACGACGTACACCTACGACGCCTCCGGGAATCTCACGCACGTGGCGGCGCCGACCGGCACGACGGAGTACACTGCGTGGGATGCGCTGGGTCGACCGACGAGCATGCTTCTTCCCGGAGGTCGCGTGGTGACGCAGACCTACGACGCGATGGGCGCGCCGAAGCTCGTGACGCCGCCCGGCAACGGCGCGGGCTCGGCCCACGTGCACGAGCTCGCGTACACGCCGGCGCGTCGCCTGGCCTCGTACGTGGC
>CAZHGG010000348.1:0-6545 GCA_964531755.1 uncultured Polyangiaceae bacterium | reverse complement strand
CGGCCCCCCCCGACGCCTCCGACGCCGCGGGCGGACCGACCGACGCCGCGGCGAGCACCGGCGCGGCCGACGCGACCGACGCCGCCCCGCGCCCCGACGCCTCGGACAGCGCCGCGCCCTTCGACGCTGGCCTGGGCGCGCCCATCACCGCCCCGCCGGGCGTGTGGACCTGGGTCGACTTCCCGGACGCGAAGTGCGACGACGGCTCGAGCACGGGCGTAGGCGTGAACCTCGCCCCGGGCGCCACCAAGTCGCTCGTGTTCCTGAATGGCGGCGGCGCGTGCGCCGACTACTCGACCTGCTACGTGCTCAACACCGCCACGCACGGCCCCTTCGGCGCGGCGCAGCTCGCCTCGCTCACGGGGGCGCTGTCGGGCAGCGCGCTCGACCGTGACGACGCGCAGAACCCCTTCCGCGACTACAACCTCGTCGTCGTGCCCTATTGCACCGGCGATCTCCACGCGGGCTCGAACGTCGCCACCTACACGGGCGACGGCACGATGCGCACGTACCATCACGTGGGGCGGGACAACATGATCGCGTACCTGAAGCGCCTGACGCCCACGTTCTCGGCGACCACCGAGCTCGTGCTCGCCGGGGCGAGCGCCGGGGGCTTCGGCGCCACGCTGAACCACGATCTCGTCCGGCGGTATTTTCCGTCGGTGATTCTCTCGGTCATCGACGACTCCGGGCCGCTCTTCGTCGGTGACGCGGTGCCCCCGGCGCTCCGCGCGGCCTGGGGCTCGGCGTGGCGACTCGACGCGACGCTCGGGGCGCTCTGCCCGGCCTGCGCGGGCGATCTCTCCGCGCTCTACGGGGTGCTCGCGGCGAAGTATCCCAACGATCGCTCCGCGCTCTTGTCGTCGCTCGGGGACTCGACGATGCGCACGTACCTGTTCAAGGACGCGGCCCAATACGAGGCCTCGGTCCGCGAGCTCGCCGGCGCGCTCGCGCCTCGCCCCCAGTACCGCACCTTCCTCGTGCCGGGCGCGAGCCACACGATGCTGGGCCGCCCCGCGTCGTTCACGAGCGGCGGGGTCGAGCTCCGCGCGTGGCTCACGCAGATGGTCACGCGCGACCCCGCGTGGGCGTCGCAGGCGCCGCCCTGACGGTGAGCGGACGTCGGGGCGCGACCGCCCGGCGCAGAAGCGGAGGCGTCGAACCCCGCGGCGCCCCGCTCGGCGTGGTCCGTTCGTGCTCGCGAGAGCTCCTCACCGCGCCCCGCTCGCACACAGCGCGACGCTAGGGAGGCGCACGCGGCCCTCGTGCGTGAACGGCGCGACCGCCTCGGAGAGGGCGGCCTGGAGCTCGGCGAGCCCGGCCGGCGACAGCTTCGCCTCCGCGGCGGCCACCGGCGCGGCCATCTCGCGCAGGACCTCCCAATGCATCGCGAGCGAGTCGAACGCGAACACGACCTCGCGGGGCTCGATGTTCACCCCGATGAAGCCCGCCTCGTGGAGCACGCCCTCCAGCGCCCCCGGCGCCGAGAGGCGGAGGGGGCCGGGGCCTCGCGGGTCGGGCGGCGGACCGACGAAGCGGCTGACCACGCCGAACATGGTGCGAAAGAAGGCGCACCGCGCAGCCTCATCCCAGACGGTGATCGCGAACCGGCCACCCGGCTTCAGCACGCGACGCAGCTCGCGCGCGCCGACGACCGGGTCGGGGACGTACATGATGCCGTCCTTGCACGTGACGGCGTCGAAGGACGCGTCGTCGAACTCGAGCGCCGCGAGGGTCGCCTGGCGCACCTCCACGTTGCCGAGGCCGGCTTCCTTCGCCTTGCGCCGCACAGCCTCGACCATGACCGCGGACGCGTCCGTGGCGACGACCCGCCCGTCCGCGCCGAGTCGCTCGGCGAGCGCGAGCGCGGGGAGGCCCGTCCCGCACGCCGCGTCGAGCACGGTCGACCCCGGCCGTGTCACGACGGCGTCGCAAACCCACGTCGTGACCGGCTCCATGATCCCCGCCTGCCAGTCGTGCCATCGCTCCCAGCCGCTCAGCCGGATGACGTCGCTCTCTTTCATGTCGCTCCCTCCACGAAGGACGCTAGCGCGCAGCCCGGCAGTGAGAATCCTCGGGCACCGAAATGGATCGTTTCTCGACTGGAAAGAATGGGACGATGTCGCGTGGACACGCTGCAGACGATGCGGATCTTCGTGCGGGTCGCACAGCGCTCGGGGTTCGCTGCGGCGGCTCGTGATCTGCGCATGTCGCCCGCGGCGGTCACCAAGCACGTCGCGGCGCTCGAGGCCCGGATCGGCGCGCGGCTGCTCGACCGGACGACGCGGAGCGTGAGCCTCACCGAGGCCGGCCGCGTCTACCTCGAGCGCTGCATGGAGTGCCTCCAGGCGCTCGAGGACGCGGACGCCGCGGTGAGCGAGCTCTCCACCGAGCCGACGGGACACTTGCGCGTGGCCGCGCCCATCGATCTGCAACGGCACGTCGCGCGGGTCCTCGGCCGCTTCCTCGACACGCACCCGCGCGTCACCGCCGAGCTGCAGCTCTCGAACCGGCCCGTGGACCTCGTGAACGAGGGGATCGACGTCGCCCTCCGGATCGCGACGACGCTCGAGGGCCAGTTCGTCGCGCGCCCGCTGGCGAGGACGCGCGTCCTGCTCGTCGCGTCACCGCGCCACGTCGCGGCGCACGGGCGGCCTCGGAGGCCGGAGGACCTCGAGGCGCATCGCGCGGTCCTCTTCTCGGAGCCCCGCCCGCGGGAGGAGTGGGTCTTCGAACGCCGCGGCGAGCAGGCGCGGGTCAAGCTGCGCGGCGCGATGTTGACCAACGGCGGCGACGCGCTCCGCGGCGCGCTCGTCGAGGGCCTCGGCGTCGGCTGTTGCCCGAGCTTCGTGCTCGACGACGCGCTCGAAGCGGGCAGCCTCGAGCTGCTCTTGCCCGACTGGACGATCGTGCCGGACTTGCGCCTCTACGCCATCTACCCGCACCGCCGCTTCCTGCCGGCCAAGGTGCGGGCCCTCGTGGAGGCGCTCCGTGACGCGTTCGGCGACGGCGCACGCGACCCATGGTGGCCGCTCGCGAGCGACGGAGCCGCGCCCAAGCTCGGTCGTGCTCGAGCGAGGCGGTGACGGCGCCTCGGCCGCGCGCTCACCGCACGCGCGCGAGGCTCACCTTCCTGCCGGAGGTGCCCTCGTCGAGCTCGAGGCGGGTGCCGTCCTCCGACACGCGCGAGAAGTACATGTTCGTCCCCACGCCCTTCAGGTTGATTTGGTACGACCCGGCGCCGTTCATCGACGTCGCGTCGATGAAGGTGACGTCGCGCTCGTAGTCCCAGCTCGCCTTGCGCGCGAGCCCCGCGGGCGTGTCGACGAGGAAGTACGCCATGGTCGGCGCGAGCTCGAGCCCCCGCGTGTCGGACGGGGAGTGGATGCCGCCGGTGCACACCTTCCAGCGGCCCTGGAGCCTCGCCTGGACGTCCGGGATCGACGTGTAGGCGTGGGGCGTCCCAAGCGGGGCGTCGCACGAGCCCTCGCCGCCGGGCGGCGCCGCGGGCTTCGTGGCGCGCACGTAGCGGGCGGTCTTTCCCGAGGTGCCCTCGATGAGCTCGAGGAAGCGCCCGTCCTGCGAGGTGCGCGTCTGGTACATGTTGGTCCACCCGCCGCTCGACAGGTTGACCTGGTACGCGCCCGGGCCGTTCATGCTCGAGGTGTCGAGAATCTCCACGGAGCGCCGGTGCTCGGGCGCGGCGCCCGGCGCGACCGTCGCCCCGCTCCGCACGAGGAACCGCGCCGCCCCGGGGGAGAACGCGATCCCCGCGGCGTCGGCCGGGGCGTTGATTCCGCCCGAGCAGAGGAACCACGCGCCCCCGAGCTTCGCCTCGACGTCGGCGATTGAAGCGTACTGGTTGCGTGGGCCGGACGGCTCGGCGCACTCGGGGATCTCCCACGCGCCTCCGCCTCCGCCGCCACCGCCAGCGTCGACGGCGGAGCCGTCGGTGGCGAGCCGACCTCCGTCGTCAGCGAGCACGAACGGGTCGACCGCGGGCCCCACCTCTCCGGGGGTGCTCTGCGCGGAGCACGCGAGAGAGCCCGCCGCGAGCACGAGCGCGAGTGAGCAAGAGAGGGCGAGTGCGTTTGAGCTCATGTGTTGACCTCCACCAGGATGATTCGAGACCACGGCTTCTTCCAGCACCTTCACTACCAGGACCACCGCCCGCCTTCGTGAGCGCGCGGCCGCGGCGAGGTGCCACGCTGAGCCAACCGCGACAGGCGACGGAGGCGCGGCGCGACGGAAGGAGTCACACCGCCGCCCCGCGGCGAGGAACCTGGACATTTCGCTGCGAGAACGGGGCGCACGAGGGCCACGTTGCACGGGCCATACCATCGGCGCTCCTGGCGCCGCCGCCCTCACCCGCAGCAGCCCTTCGCGCCATCCCGCGCGTCCCGCGCCGCGTCGACGGACGGTACGCAGCAGCCCGCGTTGGCGGCGCTCTGCTTCAGCATCACGTCCGCCTCGCCCTTCACCACGAAGACCTCCCAGGCGTTGCCGTCCGGATCCTCCACCCAGACCTTGTCTTGGAGGGCGTAGCAACACTCGGTGTCGTCCTCGGTGAGGGTCTCGAGGCCCGCCGCCTGGAAGCGCGCCCGCGCGGCGGCCACGTCCTCGGTGCTGGCGACCTGCACGCCAAAGTGGCTCGCGTTCAGGCCCGTGCGCGGGGCCTCTTGCATGGTGAGGTTGAGCGACGGCGACGTGAGGTCGAATTTGGCGTAGCCGGGGCGCCGCTTGGTGACGGGCACGCCGAACGCCTTCTCGTAGAAGGCGACGGAGGCCTCGATGTTCGAGACGTTCAGCGAGAGATGGGGCTTCAACACGTTCATGGGTGCTCCTTCGACTAATTTCGAACAATTGGACGAGCGTGAGTCGCGTGACGACGCGGCGCGGGGCTAGCAGCACGCGCGGGCGCCGCGCGCGCCCGCCTCGCAGCAGTCCTCCCAGAGGTAGTCGGTGAGGGCGCGTAGCGCGGCGTAGTTCGCCGCGTAGAAGTGGAAGGTGCCCTCGGCGCGGCTGACGAGCAGGCCGGCGTCGACGAGGCGCTTCAGGTGGTGGCTGAGGGTGGAGGCGGGGGTGTCGACGTGGGCCTGGATGTCCCCCGCGGCCGCGCCGTCGTCGCCCACCTTGACCACGAAGCGCAGCACCGTGAGCCGCAGCGGGTGACCGAGCGCGCTGAGCTGCGCGGCGTGCCGTTCGAGCTTGGAGGTCGCCACGCACTACTTCTAACAATTTCGAACCAGCCTCGCAAGGGGCGGGCGCGCGCGAAGTCCGGTAGCCTCGCGGGATGGGGTGCGTCATCGCGAGCGGCGGCACGATCGAGACCGCGCTGTTGCCGGGTCGGGTGCTCTTCCTCCGGGCCGACTTCGGCGTCGACGTGCGCCTCGCCCTCTCGCCGGGCGCGCTCGAGTTCATGACGCTCACCGCGGCGCGCGCCGTCACGGGGCGAGAGGTGTACCACCAGAACGCTCAGTTCGACGCGGGCGGCGCGCCGATGCACCTCGCGCTCGCGCAGGCGGAAGCGCTCGTGGTCTATCCCGCGACGGCCCGCATCCTCGCGGAGTGCGCGGCCGGCTCCGTGACGTGCCCGGTGACGAGGCTCGTGGCCTTCACGCCCTTCGACCGCGTCGCGATCGCGCCAGCCGTGCACGCGCAGATGGATCCGCGGCCGTACCGGCGGCACCTCGAGCGGCTCGCGGAGCTCGGCTGCACGGTGCTCGGCGGCGACGATCTGCACGCCGACTGGGCCACGGTGAAGGGCTGGCTCGTCGCGCGGCTCGGGCTCGTGCGGAGCGGCGCCGCTGGGAGCCCCGCGGAGGGCGCGGAGGGCGACGTGGTGCGCCTCGACCGGCTCGGCCGGGAGCCGTAGGCGGGGTCTAGCGCGCGGGGCGCTCGCCGTCGATGAGGGCGCTCGTCGCGCGCAGGCGCTCGGAGAGCGCGCGAAGGAGCGCCTCGTAGATCTCGGGGTTCTCGCGCCCGAGGCGGGCGACCACGTGGCGGTCGACGCTGAGCACGCGCGCGCGCCCGGGGCCGACCGCGCGCGCCGTGGCCGAGCGCGGGTGCCCGTCGAACAGGGCCATCTCGCCGAACGAAGCGCCCGGCCCGAGCACGGCGAGCTCCACCGTAGCCTCGCCCTGCTGCTTCTCGATGCGGACGTTGCCGTCGAGCACGAGGAAGAGCCTGCGCCCCTCCTCGCCCTCGCGGAACACGGCCTCTCCCGGGTCGACCACCTCGTCGACGGCGCGCTCGGCCAGCCGCCACAGCTGATCGGGCGGCAGGTGCGCGAACAGCGCCACGGACTCGAGGGCCAGGGTCTTCTCAATCGAGGTCAACATGCCGTCCTCCACGCGCTCCGCGTCACCTGCCCCGCCTTCGTCGCCTCGGGCTGCGCTTGCCGCGAGGGCCACGCGCACGACGGGTGACGAGGGCTCGACCGCCACGTACCCCTCGCCACGCAGGGCGCGCTCGAGCTCCCCGCGCCACGGGGCGGGCAGCGCCGCGAGCCCCGCGGGATCGCCGCGCTCCACGAGCGCCGCGGC
>CAZHGG010000347.1:4254-6590 GCA_964531755.1 uncultured Polyangiaceae bacterium | reverse complement strand
CGGGCCTCGGCGTCGCGGGGCTCGGCGTCGGCGCGGTCACCGGCGCCCTCGCGATGAGCAAGAACAGCGAGTCGAAGGACCTGTGCCCCACCGAGGGGCGCTGCGCGAGTCAGGCGGGGGTCGACGCCAACGCCAGCGCAAAGTCGCTGGGCACAGTCTCGACGATCGCGTTCATCGCGGGCGGAGTGTGCGTCGCCGCCGGCGTGACCCTCGTGCTCACGTCCGGCCCGAGCTCGCGCCCCTCGGCCCAGCTCTCCGTCTCCCCCTCGCTCGCGCCCGGCGCGGGCGGGCTCCTCCTCCGAGGTGCGTTTTGAGCCCCCGCGCGCTCCCGCTCTCTGCCGCCGCGCTGGTCGTGGCCGCGGGCCTGTCCGCCTGCAACGCGCTGATCGGCACGCGTGATCTCACCTTCGCGGAGCCGCGCGACGCCACGGTCGACAGCCCCGCGGTCGACCCGCCCGACACCGCCGCCCCCGACGCGCCGCCCCCGGAGAAAGACGCCGCGGCGGACGTCGCGGTCGACGCCTCGTGCACGGGCGATCTCAGCGCCAACCCGAAGCACTGCGGGCGGTGCGGCCACGACTGCCAAGGAGGCCAGTGCGAGGCGGGGATGTGCAAGGCGGTCGTGCTGTTCCCGGCGCAGGCGAAGCCACTCGGCGTCACCCTGCTGAACGGCGTGCTCTACTGGACGAACTCGGGCACGCACGAGGTGCGCCGCGGCCTCACCGACGGCACGGGCGAGGCACTCTTCGCGAAGTCGCCGCTCTTCGAGGTCCCCTGGGGCATCACGAACGACGGCACGAGCGTCTACTTCGCGGCCGCGCGGGACCCCGGCGGCGTGTTCAAGTGCCCGGCCTCCGACTGCACGGGCACCCTCCGCCAGCTCAGCTCCAACTACGCCTACGACGTCGCGGTCGCCGACGGCACCGTGTACTTCACGAGCCGGCCCACGGGCACGCTGTCGCGCGTGCGCGTCGACGGCACCAGCGAGCTGCCGCTCGCGAACATCAACAACCCCTTTCACCTCGCCGTCGACGCGACCCACAGCTACGTCACGAGCAACGAGTTCAACATCATCCGGGTGGCGCACGCGGGGGGGCCTCCGTTCAACTTCGCGGACAACAGCGGCGACGTCGCCGGCGGCATCTTCGTCGACGCCACGCGCGTGTACTGGAACTACGCCCAGCCCGGCGCGCCGGGCTCGGTGTTCTCGCGCGCCAAGGGCGGAGGTGCCCCCACGCAATACGCGAACATGGCCCGCAACCCCCTCGCCGTCCTCGCTGACGCGGAGCGGGTGTACTGGGTCACCCTCGGTGAGAGCGAAGTCGAGAGCGAGCGCGTCGATGGCAAGCTGCTCACCTGCCCCATCGCGGGCTGCGCCGCGCCCACCGTGCTGGTCGGCGATCTCCGGAACGGCTCTGCGCTCGCCCAAGACGACCGAACGATCTACCTCGCCGAGATCGGCGCGGCCGGGCCCGGCGCGATCCGAAAGATCGCCAAGCCCTGAAGACGCGGGAGCTTGCTGCACACATCGCCCGACATCCTGCTAGGGTGGCCGTATGACCCGCGTTTCAAGCACCTTCGACGTGGTGGAGACCCCCGCTGGACGCGAGCTCCGCGTCGCCGTCTCGGGGTTCGACGTGCTGCGCAGCCCGGCCATCAACCGCGGCACGGCGTTCACCCAGGCGGAGCGCGAGCTGCTCGATCTCGACGGGCTCCTGCCGCCGCACGAGAGCACGCTCGAGGAGCAGCTCGACCGCATGATCGGCGAGTACGCCGAGCTGACGACGCCGCTCGCGAAGAACCAGTTTCTGCGCGCCCTCCAGGACCGCAACGAGACGCTCTTCTACGCGCTGCTGTCGAGGCACGTCGAGGAGATGATGCCCATCGTCTACACGCCCACCGTCGGCGAGGCGATCCAGGCGTACTCCCGGCTGTTCAAGACCCCGCGGGGCCTCACGTTCTCGCGGCGCAACATCGCCCGCATCGACGCCATCCTCGCCAGCTACCCCCGGGACGACGTGCGCATGATCGTCGCGACCGACTCCTCGGCGATCTTGGGCATCGGCGACCAGGGGTACGGCGGCATCGGCATCGCGATCGGCAAGCTCGCGCTCTACGCGCTCGGCGGGCTGGCCCCCTACCACACGCTCCCGACCAGCCTCGACGTGGGCACGAACCGCGCGGCGCTGCTCGACGATCCGCTCTACCTCGGGCTCCGCGAGCGCCGCGTCGTCGGCGACGCGTACTTCGCGCTCACCGACGCGTTCGTCGCCGGCGTGAAGAAGCGGTACCCGCGCGCCGTCGTGCAGTGGGAGGACCTCTCGAAGGACACCGCG
>CAZHGG010000347.1:0-4244 GCA_964531755.1 uncultured Polyangiaceae bacterium | reverse complement strand
ACCGCGTTCGACGTGCTCGCGCGCTACCG
This sequence comes from uncultured Polyangiaceae bacterium, assembly GCA_964531755.1. Taxonomy (GTDB): domain Bacteria; phylum Myxococcota_A; class Polyangia; order Polyangiales; family Polyangiaceae; genus JAAFHV01. The sequence continues at coordinate 4,215 of CAZHGG010000347.1, read as the reverse complement.
CGACGTGCTGCCGAGCTTCAACGACGACATCCAGGGCACGGCCGCGGTCGCGCTCGCGGGCCTGCTCACGGCCGCACGCCTGCGGGGCACGCGCATCGAGGACGACGTCTACGTCATCCACGGCGCGGGCGCCGGCGGCGCGGGCGTGGCCAGCGCCATCGTCGAGGGCCTCGTGGCCGCGGGCCTCGCCCCGGAGGCCGCGTCGGCGCGCGTGTTCGTGCTCGACTCGAAGGGCCTGCTCACCCAGGGCCGCGCCCTCGAGCCCTACAAGCGCGCCCTCGCGCAGCCCGACAACGTGGTGGCCGCATGGAATTGCGCGGGGAGCGTGCCCACGCTGCTCGAGACCATCCGCGGCGCGCGGGCGACCGTGCTCCTCGGCCTCTCGGGCCAGCCCGGCGCCTTCGACGAGGCCGCCGTGCGGGCGGTCGGCGAGAACGCGGCGCGGCCCGTGGTCTTCCCGCTCTCGAACCCCACCACGAGCTGCGAGGCGCTGCCCGAGGACGTGTACCGCTGGCTCGGCGCGCGGGCCGTCGTGTGCACGGGGTCACCGTTTCCGCCGGTCACGCTGCCCGACGGGGAGGTGCGCCCCGTGGGCCAAGGGAACAACGCGTTCATCTTCCCGGGCCTCGGGATGGGCGCCACCCTCACGTGCGCGCGCAAGATCACGGGCGGCATGGTGCTCGCCGCGGCCCACGCGCTCGACGCGTACACGACGCAGTTTCACCTCGGCGACGGGCGCATCTACCCGCCCGCGTCGGAGCTGCACGCGGTGTCGCTGTTCGTCGCCGCCCGCGTCGCGCTCGAGGCGCTCGAGGCCGGGGTGGCGGAGCGCGACGACCTCCCGCGGGACCTCGAGCAGCTCCACGCCCTCGCGACCGCGGCCGCCTACCGGCCCGAATACCTGCCGATCGCGCGCGGCTAGCCGGATCGCGCGCGGCGGGGCCTCGAGGCGCGGAGCGAGGTGCGCCCCGCCCGGAGTGCGCTATACCTCGGCCATGCCGCGCAGCGCCCCCCCGACCGCCCCCCTCACGCGCCCCCGCCTCGCTGCCCTTTTGTCGTGGGCGTTGTCGACGGCGGCGCTCGCCTCGCTCGGGCAGGTCGGCTGCGCGGTCAACCTCACCGCCGACGGCGCGGCCGCGGGCGACCAGGGCGGCGGCGAGCCGGGTGACTCCGAGGACGCGGTCGGCGTGCCCATCACCGAGCCCGACGAGACCGACACGGCGTCCACGCTGGCGGCGGCGCCGCTCGACGTGCGCGCGGTCGAGGGCCTCTTCGACGTGCGCGGTGTGGGCGACAGCGCGTGGTCGCGCACCCACCAGCAGGAGCCCATCGCGGCCGAGTTCGGCAAGGCCCTCGACCGCTTCGACGGCACCGGCAGCGCCTACCGCGGGCACGCGACCTACATCAACTGGGAGACCGTGGTCGGCGAGCGCTGCGAGACCTTCGACAGCGTGTACACCCCGGGCAAGTCGTACGCGTTCGTGTCGCGCGCAGACAACCTGAAGCAGGCGATGGACCGCGGCTTCAACCTCATCGGCCTCTCGAACAACCACTCGCGCGACTGCACGTCCCCGAACGGCGAGACCATGACCGCGGAGGCCACGGCCGCGCTCGCCGACGCCAAGCACCAGTTTCACGGCGTGGGCGATCCCGGCCGCAAGAACGACGTCCGGGTCACGACGCTCGTGGCCCAAGGCAAATCGATCCGCGTGGCGTTCGGGAGCCTCTACCTGGGCAGCCGCCGCGCCTGCGCCGGGTCGGTGTGTGCGAACGACAAGCGCGCGCTCTTCGAGAACCTCCGCGCCGCCGCGGCCGATCTCCGCGTGGTCGCCATCCACAGCATGGACGCGAAGACCCAGGACGAGCTCGTCAACGCGGGCATCGAGTTCGTGAAGTCGTACGACGGCGACGTGGTGTTCGGCAGCGGCCCGCACGTGTGGAAGCCCGTGCGCGTCGTGCGCAAGCAGAGCGGCAAGGCCGGCGTCGTCTTCGAGAGCCTCGGCAACTTCCTCCACCCGAGCCTCGCGGCCCAGCAGAAGAACTACATCGGGCGCGCGCTGTTCGACCCGAACGCCATGGTGCTCCGGCAGGTGCAGGTCATTCCCGTGTACAATACAGGTTCCGAGGTGAAGTTCTCCACGGCCGATCTGCGCACGCTGCCGGCGAACCTGAAGCTCAAGTCCTCGGAGCGCGGCGGCTTCGCGAACGTGAAGCCGTAGCGCGCTCGTGACGACCGTGGCCAGGCACAAAAGTTGGCCCTCGGGGTCGGGATCGTCTATCGACAGGGCAGGAAGGAGGCCACCATGGAGATGACACCCTCGCGACGCGCGTTCCTCGGCCTCGCAGGCGGCGCCGCCGCCCTCCTCGCGGCGCCCGGCCGCGCCGAGGCCGCCATCGAGCTCGACCGCGTGACCTCCGGGCCCCTCGGCACCACCCTCGCGCTCACGCTGCCGAGCGCGCCCTTCCCGAGCGGCGGCGCGGCCTACAACGACGCCACCGTGTGGGTGTTCGTGCCGCGCCACTTTCGCCCCTCCGGCCACGAGATCCCCATGCTCGTGCACTTCCACGGGCACAGCACCACGGCCGAGCACGCGATGGCCACGCACAAGCTCCGCGAGCAGCTCGCCGCGAGCCGCCAGGACGCCATCCTCGTCGTGCCGCAGGGCCCCGTGAACGCCTCCGATTCGTCGTGCGGCAAGCTCGAGTCCCCCGGGACGTTCGCGCGGCTCACGTCCGAGGTGCTCGTGGGCCTCGGCACGCGCCAGGCGACGCGCGCGCTCCGCACGAGCGCCTTCCAGCGCGCCCGCGTGGGCCGCGTGTGCCTCTCGGCGCACTCCGGCGGCTACCACGCGGCCGCGCAGTGCGTGCGCCACGGCGGCGTCGGCATCAACGAGGTGTACCTCTTCGACGCGCTCTACGCCGACGCCGACGTGTTCCGCGACTGGGTGCTGCGCGGAAAGGGGAAGCCGCCGCGCAGCCGCCACAAGCTCGTGTCGTACACCGCCGGCGGCAACACCGAGAAGGTGAGCGAGTGGCTCTTTGGCGAGCTCGAGCGCGGCGGTGTCCGCGTCGAGCGCGAGCGGGTCGAGGGCACCATCTCGCGCCAGGCCCTCACCCGGGCCGAGGCCGTGCTCGTGAAGACCGCGAACGCGCATGGCGCCGTGGCCTTCGAGACCAGCGCGCTCCGCGACTGCCTCTACGCGTCGTCGCTGCCGCGCCACCTCGACACCACCTGGTTCTCGGCCAAGCGCGGCGCCCGCCCCATCGAGCGTATCCGCTAGCGTCCGCGTCGCTCACGCGCCGCGCGCAGGCCATGTTCCATCTCCACCCGCCTACCGACGACGCGATCCGGTCGACGCTCCGCGGGCTGGCGGAGGCGCCGTTCACCTACACCAACGTCGGCGCCACCCTCGCGCCGCTCGCCGCGGCCCCCCGCGGGTTCGTCCTCGATCGCTACGGCGTCGAGCTGGGGCGCGGGCGCCCCGTGTTCGAGCGCGCGCGCGCCGCGCTCGCGCGCATCGAGAACTACCCCGCCTCCTTCACCCGCATCGTGAGGGCCCACGACGAGCTCGCGCCGGGCGCCCTCTTCGCGGCGGTCGCGGCGCACCTCGGGATTGTGTCCGTGCACCCCTGCCGGGTCCTCCACGTCACGCGCGAGCCCGACCGCTTCGGGTTCGCCTTCGGCACGCTCCCGGGGCACGCCGAGAGCGGCGAGGAGAGCTTCACCGTGACGATCGCCGACGACCGGGTGCGCTACGACGTGCTCGCCTTCTCCCGGCCCGCGGGCGTCCTCGCGAGGCTCGGCGCGCCCGTCGCGCGCGCGTACCAGCGACGCTTCCAGCGAGAGACCCTCGACACGATGCTCGCCAAGGTCGGCACCTGAGGAGCCCGCCCGCGGCGCGCGCCGCGCGGATCAGCGGCCCCTTGGCGCGCTCGCCCTCCAAGCCTACGCTCCAGGCATGCGCCTCCGCCTGCTCGCCGTGTTTTTTGCTACGGTCCTCGCGATCGCCCCCGCCGCGGCCGGCTGCGGCAGCTCCACCAAACCCACCGAGTCGGTGCCGCCCTCGCCCGACGGCGCTCCGACGGACGCCGCGACGGTGGACCATCCCCCGCTCGGTCGGGAAGACGCCTCTCTCGACGCGGGCGGGCGCGACGCTCACGTGCCGGTGGACGCGGCCCCGGACGCGCCCGTCGCGGACGCGGCCCCGGACGCGC
>CAZHGG010000346.1:0-6601 GCA_964531755.1 uncultured Polyangiaceae bacterium | reverse complement strand
CCGAGGCCCACGAAGGCGAGCGGCGCGCGGCGCCGGAGCCAGGCGCGGGAGCTCGAGGCGAGCTGGCGGCGCGCGACGAGCGCGAGCGCCACCGCCAGCGCGGCGCACGCCACGTTGCCGGGCAGGAACCGGCCGCCGAGGAGCGCGGGGAGCTCAGCGAGCACGAAGTCGCCGTGCCCGAGGCCCTCGCGCGCCTCGATCGGACCAGGGAAGACGCCTCGCTGGATACGGAACTCCATCGCCGCGTTGTGCCCGAGCCACGAGAGCGCGAGCAGCGCGCCGAGCAGCGGCGCGCCCGCCCGCAGGAGCGCTGGGCGACGGGCCGCGCTCCACACCAGCGTCGCCGTCACGCTCGTGACGACGGGCGCGACGAGCGCGGCGTCCGCGAGGAGGCCCACGCCGAAGCAGAGCCAGCGCGTGGCGCCCTCCTGCTCGAGGAAGAGCGCCACGCGCGCGGGGAGCACCGTCGCGATAGCGAGCCCCACGGCGCACGCGACCAGGAGCCCGGAGGAGCGCGCGCCTCCCGACGGCGCGTCGGGCCCTTCGCCCGCTGGCTCGGGGCGCGGGCGGGGGGTCGAGGCGGGGGCCGCGGGGGCAGCGTCGGTCAAGCCACCATTCTACCAGACAGCCCCCCGGAGCGGATCTAGCCCGCGCGCTCGGTGAGGGCGGCGTCGGCCTGGAGCGCCGCCTCGACCTCGGCGAGCGCCTCGCTCTCGTCGTCCAGGGCCGAGTGGTCCTCGGCGACGCGCTGGAGCGAGCGCTCGTCGGCCCCCGCGCGGGCGGCGTGCGCGGTGTCGACCGCCGTGTACGCGCGCGCGAGGACGTCGACGTGGCGTGCGATGCGCTCGTCGAGCTTCGCGAGGATGCTCTCGGCGGCCGCCGACGCGGCGCGCTCCCGGCGATCGAGGCGGAGCCGCGCGGTCGCGAGCCCGAGGAGGGCCCGCCACGTGTCCTCCACCTCGCGAGCGGTCTCGCGCTCGAGGGGGACCTCGGCGGCGACGCGGCGGAGCTCCGCGCCGCGAGTGAAGAGGGCCGCGACGGGGCCGCGGGTCTCGCGCGCCGCGAGGCTCAGGGCGTGCGCGACAGGATCGTCGGCCTCGACAAGGAAGGGCGCGGCGACAAGGACGGCCGCGACGAGCCCGGCGACCCCCAGCGTCGGCAGGCTCGCCCCGCGGTAGGCCATGACGACGAGGCCCGCGGCGCCCCCGGACACGAGCGCGAGGCCCACGTGCGCCAGGCGCGCCCCCTGCGTACGCACGCGGAGGGAGCGCTCGCCGAAGAGCAGCGCCACGAACACCGCGGTGGCGAGCGGCGGCGAGACCGTGCCCAGGAGCGTGCCCGCGAACGCCGCGCTAGCCCCGAACATCACGGCGACCGCGTCGACGGTGCCCGAGGCGAGGAGCGCGAGCAGGGCCGCGAGCGCGACCGTGAGGAGGGACGCGGGCAGTGCGCCGAGGCGGTGCAGGAGCGGCGCGAGCGAGAAGTAGAACGCGCTGAGCGCGACGTAACCGAGGCGTTTCATGGGGCCCTCTTCTCCAATTAAAACGTGTTCTTTCGCATATTTGCGCTGTCGCGCTCGAAGACAGCCTTCGCGGCCGCGTTGCCCTCGGGGCTCTTCGGCGGGGCCCGCCCGAAATCCCGCTTCGCGTCGCGGAGCGACTCGACCTGACGGACCAGCGGGGCAGCCGCTGCGGGCGCCGCCTCGATGGCGCGCGCCAGCTCGCGCTCGCTCGTGTCGAGGAGCGCGCCGGCGCGGGCCACGTCACCGCGCGCGTACGCGGAGGCGGCCTCGAGCTGCCGCACCGACGCGAACGCGCTCGTGGCGCTGGCGAGCGTGCCGAGGTCGCGGGAGCGCTCGACCGCCGCGAGGTCGTCGGTGGAGGCGACCTCTAGCCCCGCGAAGCCCACGCTCACGGGGCCGCCGCGCACGGTTCGCCACGACACCTCGCCGCTGAGCGAGGCGCGCTGGCCGAGCTCGAGCGAGGAGGCGAGCTCGAGGACGACGCGGCGTGCGTCGCCCGCCGAGATGGATCCAACGTCGACCTCGACCGCGCCGTCGACGACGCGGGCGACGCCGCCGACGGCGCGCAGGAAGGACACGCCTCGCGGCAGCTCCACGCGCACCTTCGTGCCCTCGACCATCGTGGTGGCGGCCTCGACGAGCTCGCGGTCGAGGAACCGCGCGAGCGAGCCAGCGTCCTTCACGAAGCCAAAGTTGCCGTGCCCGAGCTCCGCGAGGGAGGCCATGTACGACTCGTCGAAGTCGAGCCCGACGCCGAGCGACGACACCGTCACGCCGCGGGCGAACGTGTCGCGCGCGAGGTCCTCCGCGCGGGCCCGCGAGCTGTCGAGGCCGTCGCTCACGAGGACGACGCGCTTCACCCGGGAGAAGCCCGCGCGGGCGAGCTGCCGCTCGCCCTCGGCGAGGCCGCTCGGGATGTTCGTTCCGCCGGTCGCCTCGAGCTGCGACAGCCTGGCCACGAGCTCGGCGCGCACGTCGCGCACGCGGGCGAGCGGCTGGATGACCTCGGCGTGGTCCGCGTAGCGGACGAAGGCGACCTCGTCGTCGTCGCGCATCCCCTCGAGCAGCTTGCGCACGCTGCGGCGCGCCTCCTCGAGCTTCGCGCCGCTCATGGAACCGGACGTGTCGAGCACGATGGCGAGCGAGAGCGGCGCACGCTCCACCTCGCCGGCCCCGCGGTCGGCCTCGAGGTCGAGCTCGGCGTAGAAGGTGCCGCCGGAGCCGGCGGCCAGCTGGGTCTGGCTCATGCGGAGCGTGCCGTGGACGCCGCGCCCCGCGAGGGTGACGAGGCCACCGCTCACCGTGGTGCCAAGCGACAGCGATGGGCGGGCCGCCTCGGCGCGGAGGAGGTAGAGGGCGCTCACCGACAGCACGAGCGATGCGAGGGCGAGGGAGCGACGGAGCCGCGGGAGCCGCAGCCAACGGGGTTGAGACATGCGCGTTCCTTCCGCGCGCGAGCGCGCGAGGTTCGGGGTGGGGGCGCCACGCGCGGGCCGGCGCGGCGCTGATGCAAGACAAGCGTCGGCGCCCGCGCGTCGCGTCGCGCGGCAGCGCCCAAGCTGCTCGCGGTCGTACGGACACCCGCCGGCAACGATCTGCCGGAGTGAATATTTTTGACAGCGCCCCTAGACGAGCACGCCCGGGTTCAGGATGCCGCGCGGGTCGAGCTTCTGCTTCACCGCGCGGAGCGCCTCTCCAAAGAGCGGCGCCCGCTCGGCCTCGTAGCCCGCCTTGTGCCAGCGGCCGACCGCGTGGTGGTGCGTGATGGTGCCGCCGGCCCGCGCGAGCGCCCCCGAGGCGGCCGCCTTGATCGCGGCCCACTGCGCGAGCTCGTCGCCCCGGCGGCCCGCGCCGAGGAAGGTGTAGTAGGGCGCGGGACCGTCCGGGTACACGTGCGTGAAGCGGCACGAGACGACGCCTCCGCCGCACTCCCGCGCCAGCGCCTCGCCGACGTCGGCGCGGATCGCGCGGTCGAGCTCCGGGAAGGCCGACCACGTGCACGCCGTTTCGAAGGTGTCCACCACGACGCCGAGCGTGACGAGCGCGCTCTGGAGGTACGGCGCGGACAGGAACGCGGCCTTCCACGCGGCGGTCTCGCCGGTCGGCGCCGCAGCCTCGCGAGACGTGTAGCGCCCGTCGTCGTCGCACGCGCCGCCGAGGTCGGTGGCGATCGAGAGGCTCCGCTCGAGCCAGGCCTCGAGGGGGTGATCGGCGCTCTCGAAGGCGAGGAGGAGCACGGCGTGGCCGCGGTCGGAGACCCGGTGCATGAGGGCCTCCACCGGGTCGAGCAGGCGGCAGTTCGAGGGGTGGAGCCCCGACTGCGCGAGCGCGCGCGTCGCGCGGACACCGTCCTCGAAGCGCGCGAAGGAGACGGTGGCGGAGGCGCGCCACCGGGGGATCTCCTGGAGGCGCAGGGTGGCCTCGACGATGACCCCGAAGGCGCCCTCCGAGCCGAGGATGAGACGATCGGCGGAGGGCCCGGCGCCGGAGGCGGGCACGTGGCGAGTCTCGACGCGGCCTCGCGGCGTGATCATGCGGATCGACTGCACGAAGTCGTCGATGTGCGTGTGGAGGGTCGCGAAATGCCCGCCGGCGCGGGTGGCGATCCAGCCGCCGAGGGTAGAGAACTCGAAGCTCTGTGGGTAGTGCCGGAGCGTGAGCCCGTGCGGCGCGAGCCCCTCCTCGATGACGGGACCACGCGCGCCAGCCTGGATGCGCGCGGTCCGGTCGGTGGCGTTCACCTCGAGCACCTTGTCGAGCCGCGCCAGCGAGAGCGTCGCGACGCCGCGGAAGCCCTTCTCGAGCACCGACTCGACACCGCCGACCACGCTCGTGCCCCCGCCGAAGGGTACGACCTGAATGTCTTCGCGCTCGCAGTAGTGGAGGAGCGACGCGATCTGGTCCTCGGTCTCCGGGGAGAAGACCCAGTCCGGCGGGCTCGCGAACTCACCGCGGAAGGCCCGCACGAGGTCACGGTAGCCGCGGCCGTAGGAGTGGCGCACGCGGTCTCGGGGGGCGTCCGAGCCGAAGGCGCGGAGCTCTTGCGGGGGCGCGAACCGGGCCGGCGGCAGGGTGATGGATGCGAGGGGGACGGGCGCCTCGTCGGTGAGGGTCACCCCCAGCGTGCCCTCCACGCGGGCCCGAAGGCGGCCCCTGCTGGCCTCGTCAGGGAACGCGTCGTCGTAGCCCCAGGCCCAGTGGCTCTTCTCGCGCGAGACCATGCGTGAGCTTACGCACGAGCGCTCGCGCGATCAATAATCCCCGCTCGCGCCGCCGCCGCCGAAATCGCCGCCGCCGCCGCCGAAGTCGCTCCCGCCGCCGCCGCTGCTGAAGTCGCTGCCGCCGCTGTAGCTGCTCCCGCCGTCGTAGTAGTAGCCGCCGCCCCCGCCCCCGCCCCCGCCTCCGCCGCCTCGCTTGATGGCGAGGACGACGAGGATGGCGAAGAGCGCGATGAAGAAGACGACGAAGGCGAGCACGAAGAGGCCGCCCCCGCCGCCGCCGCCGGAGGGGCGCGGAGGCGCCGGCGCCCCGCTCAGCTTGGCCAGGATCGCGTCGACGCCTGCCTCGATGCCTTGCGCGTAGCGCCCGCCCTTCAGCTCAGGTCCGATGTATTCACGAATGATGCGCGCCGACTCGACGTCCGTGAGGTCGCCGCCGACGCCCTTGCCCGTCTCGATGCGGATCTTTCGCTCGCCCGTGGCGATCAGCAGGAGGACGCCGTCGTCGGCGCCCTTCGCGCCGAGCCCCCACGCGCGCGCGGTCTTGTAGCTGAAGTCCTCGACGGTCTCTCCTCCGAGCGTAGACACCGTAAGGACCGCGACCTCGTGCCCGCTCTGCGCCTTGAACGTGAGGAGCTTCGCGCCGATGCGCGCCTTGTCGGCGGCGGACAACACCCGCGCGTTGTCGGTGACGGGCCCCTGCAGCGCCGGCGGGGTGAAGGCGTGCGCCAGCGGCGAGAACGCGAGGCCGAGCAGCCACACGAGCGCGGCCCACGCGAGCCTCAAGAGGGCGGCGCGGGCGCGGGACTCGGGGGCGATCGGGATCGGCATGGCTTCGCTCCTTGGGGAGCGGACGCCGCCGCTCGGCTACGACAGGCGCGCTCGCGCGCTTAGAAGGAGACCTTCGGGGCGGCCTGCGACTCGGCGGAGGCCGTGAAGTAGACGCGCTCCTTGAAGGGCTTCCCTGTGGCCTTGTTGATGGCCTGCCCCTTGATCTTCTTGAGCTCCGAGTTGTACTGCTTCACGGCCTCGTTGTACTGCTCGCGCGACCGGAGGATGCGGTTCTCCGTGCCCTCGAGCTGCACCTGGAGGTCGCGGAACGACTGGTTCGCCTTGAGGTCGGGGTACTGCTCGTTCGCCACGAGCAGCCGCGAGAGCGAGCCCTTCAGGCCCTCTTGCGCCTTCTGGAACGCCTCCATCTTCGCCGGGTCGGTGAAGTCGTCGCCCGTGAGCTTGATCTGGGTGGCCGACGCGCGCGCCTCCGTCACCTTCGTGAGCGTCTCGGCCTCGTGCTTGGCCGAGCCCTTGACGACGTTGACGAGGTTCGGGACGAGGTCGTAGCGGCGCTGGAGCTGGGCCTCGTAGTCGGCCCAGCGCTGACCGCAGAGCTCGTCTTTCTCGATGAGCTGGTCGTAGCTCTGGCAGCCCGGCAGGCTCACGACGCCGAGGAGGCCCACGACGAACAAGAGGAAGGAGAGCGCCCGAGGGAGGGACCAGGTGGTCGTCGCGTGGTTCATCGCGGACCAGGGTAGGCACTCCACCGATGCGAAGCAAGGACGGCCCCGCGCGTGCGAATGCCGCGAGCGTCCGAGGCACCGAAGGGCCGGTGCACGACGATCCCACGCGAACGGCCCGAGGTGTGCGACGGCTCGGGGGTCGGGCGTGGGCGCTCTCGGTCGCGGCGCACGCGGCGCTGGCGGCCCTCGCGCTGACGCGGCTGCGCCCCAGCGCGCCCGCGGAGATCCCGCGCGCGGCGGAGCTCGAGCGCGAGCTCGGCGAGCGCCAAGCGCCCACCCTGACCGGTCCCGCGCGGGTCGGCGCGCTGGCGATATGGACGCGGACGGCCTTGACCTCGGGCATG
>CAZHGG010000345.1:0-6607 GCA_964531755.1 uncultured Polyangiaceae bacterium | reverse complement strand
GAGCGGACCGCCGCGGGCCGCGACCACGACCGCGACCACGACCTCGACCCCGACCACGACCTCGACCACGACCACGACCACGACCGCGACCACGACCGCGACCGCGACCGCGACCACGACCGCGACCACGACCACGACCGCGACCACGACCGCGACCACGACCGCGACCGCGGCCATCACCCCCGCCACCGCGACGGCGGCCTCGGGCACGGGCCGCGAGGCGCCCGCGAGCGCCCTGCCGCGTGTCCTCGCGAGCCCGCCGTGGCTGTCGAAGGCGAAGGCGAAGGCGAAGACGGTGCTGCAGCTCGAGACGCTCGCGCGCCCGCACACGTTCGCGTGGAAGCCGGGAGAGCTCGAGCGCTACCGCAACCACTACCGTCCGTCCGACGCGGAGTCGGCCGGGATCTTGGAGGACATGAAGCGCAAGGTCGCCGAGCACGGCGAGCGCGTGAGCCCGTACATCGACAGCTGGTGGTGCACCATGCGCATGGTCGACGCGCACATGAGAGAAGCCTGGGAGTCCCTCCCGATGGTGGTGTGGCGGGCGAACACGGCGCTCTACGTCCTCGCGCGGCTCGGCGACGACGCGCTCCCGAAGTACGTCGACTACGCGCTCTCCCTGCGCCAGCCCACCACCTCGAGCGTGCTCCTGCCGCTCGTGTCGCCCCGCGTGGCCGCGATCATGAGCGAAGGCTTCGCGGGCAGGCGCAGCCGCGCCGACGCGGAGGAGTGGCTCCGCGCGCACCCCGAGATGGCGGCCGTGGGGCTCGTGCCCGAGGCGGTGGGCGACGGCAAGTCCCGCGAGAACGCGGGCGCGGCGCTCCGGTTCCTCGTGGGCCGAGGGCACGGCGAGCGGGTGCGCGCGGTCGCCCGCGAGTACGGCGCCGCTGCGGAGGCCGCCGTCGCCGAGGTCCTCGCCGTCGACCCCGCCGACTCCTTCCCCGCCAAGTTGCCGAAGTTGCCAGCTTTTTTCGCGCCGGAGGCGCTCCCACGGCCGCGCCTGAAGAGCGGGGACGCCCTGCCACTCACGGCGGTCACGGCGCTCGCCACGATGCTCGCGTTCTCGTCGCCCGAGGCGCCCTACGCCGGCATCGCGCAGGTCAAGGAGGCGTGCGACCCGGCCTCGCTCGACGCCTTCGCCTGGGGGATCTACGAGGCGTGGTCCAAGGCCGGCGCGCCGTCGAAGGAGCAGTGGGCGCTGTTCGCGGTCGGCTACCTCGGCGGCGACGCCTCCGCGCGGAAGCTCACGCCCCTCATCCGCCAATGGCCTGGCGCGGCGCTCCACGCGCGCGCGGTGCTGGGGCTCGAGGTGCTCGCGCTCATCGGGAGCGACATCGCGCTGCTCAACCTCCAGGGCGTCGCGGAGAAGGTGAAATTCAAGGCGCTCCAGGAGCGCGCGCAGGAGAAGATCGCGCAGATCGCGGAGAACCGCGGGCTCACGACCGACGAGCTGGCCGATCGCCTCGCGCCGGATCTCGACCTCGATCCCGACGGCTCGAAGGTGCTCGATTTCGGCGCGCGCACCTTCCGCGTGGGGTTCAGCGAGGCGCTGAAGCCGTGGGTGAAGACCGCGACCGGCGACCGCCTGGCCGACCTGCCCAAGCCGAACAAGTCGGACGACGCGGCCAAAGCGAAGCTCGCGGTCGAGGCCTGGAAGCTGCTCAAGCAAGACGCGCGGCAGGTCGCCGCCACGCAGATCTTCCGCCTGGAGAAGGCCATGTGCGCGGAGCGGCGGTGGGACGCGCCCACGTTCCGGACCTTCCTCGTAGAGCACCCCCTCGTGCGCCACCTCACGTGTCGCCTCGTGTGGGGCACGTACGACGCGAGCGGCGCGCTCCTCACCACGTTCCGTGTCGCCGAGGACGGCACGTTCGCGACGGTCGAGGATCGCGCGTTCGAGCTCCCGGCGGACGCGCGCGTCGGCCTGCCGCACGTGCTCCACCTCCCCGCGGACCTCGTCCGGGCGTGGGGCGAGCGCTTCGCCGAGTACGAGCTCTTGCCCCCCTTCGCGCAGCTCACGCGCGAGGTCTTCCGCCCGACGCCGGAGGAGGCGGACTCCAGCGCCATCGCGCGCGTCGAGGGGCGGACGGTGCCTACCTCTCGGGTGATCGGGCTGCTGGGTCGCGGCTGGTCGAAGGGCGCCCCCCAGGACGCAGGCTGGATCTGGGAGTGGCTGAAGGCGCTGCCCGGGCACCTCGAGCCGGCGCGGCTGCACCTCGAGACCGGCGTCCTCGCCGCGGGCATGGGCGAAGAGCCGGAGCAGAAGCTCGGGGGCCTCACGCTCCCGGCGACGGCGCGGGAGCTCTCCCCCGTGGTGTTCTCCGAGCTGATGCGGGACCTCGCGACGCTGACCGAGGCGTGAGGCGCCTGGTTCACGAAGAGCGCGCGTGATAATCTACGATTTCTTATGTTGCGTCTCTTCCCCTGGGCGGTGCCGGTCTGCCTCGTCCTGGCGTGCGGCTCAACCCCAGCGAGCCCGCCCTGCTCGCAGGGCGGGGACTGCCTCTCCGGGGCGTGTGAGGGGGGAATTTGTGTCGACCCTCCCACCTGCAACGACGGCCGCAAGAACGGCGAAGAGTCCGACGTCGACTGTGGCGCCTTCTGCCTGGCCAGCGGCGGCGTCACGTGTGCGACGGGCAAAGCGTGCGCGCACGGCGGCGACTGCCAGTCCGGCCTGTGCGAGGCGAAGGTGTGCGCGGCGCCCCTCTGCAAGAACGGCCGCGTGGACCCAAGCGAGTCCGACGTGGACTGCGGGGAGGCGTGCGCGCCGTGTGAGAACGGCAAGAAGTGCCGAGGCGCCGTCGACTGCGCGAGCCTCTCGTGCGACGCGGGGGTGTGCGCGATCGCGGACTGCACCAACGGCGTCCAGGACGGCAAGGAGACCGGCGCCGACTGCGGCGGCCCCTGCACGGTGAAGCCGCGCCCCGCCGAGTGCAAGAACACCTGCAAGCCCTGCGAAGCGGGGCTCGGGTGCGAGAGCCCGCGCGACTGCGCGACGGGTCGCTGCATCAACAACACCTGCGCCCCCTGAGGCCCCGCGGGCGTCTGCGCTCAGCGCTCGCCGTCCGGCCGGTTCACGTGGCGCGGGCGCATCGTGCCGTGCACCGCGTCCGCCGCGGCGTAGACGAGCTCGCCGCGCGCGCCGGGGTCGATCTCGGCGGCGTTCGCCTCGTCCGTGTCGATGTGCATCTCGAGCACGTACTTCGGGCTCACGCGGACGAGCACGTCGCCGAACGTGAGCCGCCGCGGGCCGCCGGTGACCTCGACCTCGACCTCGTCCCCGTCGGCCACGCCGCGGAGCTCGGCGTCCGCCGGCGACATGTGGATGTGGCGCTTCGCGCAGATGAGCCCCTCCGCGAGCGTGACCTTCCCTTTCGGCCCCTCGACGGTGATCTGCGCGGAGCCCTCGGTCTTGCCCGAGTCGCGGATCGGCGCGTCGACGCCGAGCTTGAACTCGTCGGTGCGCGAGATCTCGATCTGGTTTCGCGCGCGGAGCGGGCCGAGCAGGCGGACGCCGTCGATGCGGCCGCGCGGGCCGTGCAGGTTCACGACCTCCTCGCAGGAGTACTGGCCGGGCTGGGAGATGTCGCGCCGCTTGGTGGGCGTGGCGTCGGCGCCGAAGAGCTCGGCGAACGTCGCGGCGTCGAGGTGGAGGTGCCGCGCGCTGACCGCGATGGGGATCGGCGGGGCGGGCGCGCGCTCGACGAGCGAGCGGAGAAGCTGGGCGGCCTGGCGCGCGATCGACAGCTCCTCGTCGGTCTTGACGGCGAGCGCGGCGACGCGGGAGTTGTCGGCCGTGATGAGCGCGGCGGGCGCGGCGGCGGTGGGCCGCGCCGCCGCGTTGCGATCCTCGTCGAGCACGAGGCCCAGGAACTCGAACCGCTGGAGGACGCGCTGCCGCATGCTCGCGCTGTTCTCGCCGATGCCCCCGGTGAGCACGACGGCGTCGAGCCCGCCCATCGACGCGGCGTAGGCGCCCACGTACTTGCGGACACGGTGCGAGAACACGGTGATGGCGAGGCGACAGCGATCGTTCCCCTCGGCGGCGAGCCGCTCTATATCACGGAGATCGTTGGATATTCCTGAGAGACCCGCGAGCCCGCTCTCGCGGTTCAAGCAGCGCTCGAGGCGCGCGTGGTCCCAGCCCGCGGCGAGGAGGGCGAGGATGGCGCCCGGGTCGAGATCGCCCGAGCGGGTGCCCATGACGAGGCCCTCGAGCGGGGTCATCCCCATGCTGGTCTCGGTGGAGTGGCCGAGCTCGACGGCGCACGCGCTGGCGCCGTTGCCGAGGTGGAGCGTGACGAGGCGCAGCTCGTTCAGCGACCGCCGGAGGTGCGCCGCCGCGAGCTCGGCGACGTAGGCGTGCGACGTACCGTGGAAGCCGAAGCGGCGGATGCCGTGGCGCTCGGCGAGCTCGGGATCGATCGCGTAGGTGTGCGCGCGGCGCGGCATGCGCGCGTGGAACGCCGTGTCGAACACCGCTACGTGTGGCAGCGCGGGGAGCGCGCGGCGCGCGGCGCGGATGCCGGCGAGGTTCGCCGGGTTGTGGAGCGGCGCGAGGGGCACGCACGCCTCGATGGTGCGCTCGACGGCGTCGTCCACCAGCGTGGCGCTCGTGAGCTCGAGGCCGCCGTGCACGACGCGGTGCGCGACCGCGGTGAGGGGCCTCGCCTTCGCGCGCTCGAGGGCCCCCTCGAGGACCTGGGCCACGGCCGACTCGTGCGTGGAGCCGCCCTCGCCGATGCGCTCGATCTTGGCGTCGTGGAGGGCCTCCCCTGTCGAGGGGTCGAGGAGGCGCGCCTTGAGGGAGGAGGAGCCGGCGTTGAGGACCAGGATCGTCATGCGGGCGTTGTACCGCGTCTCGCGCCTCGATCGGCGCGAGAACCGAGGGCGGCGCCACCGGCCTGGACCACCCCCGGGCTCAGTCGATCGGCGCGTCGAGGGCCTCGAGGAGGGTGCCGAGCATGCGGTAGGTCATTCCCCAGAGCACGCGCTCGCGCGGGGCGAGGCGGAAGCACGGCACCTCGTGCTCGCGGCCCTCCCACGTGAAGCGGAACGTGCCCTTCCCGTGGCCGCGCACGAACGCGTCGAGCGGCACCCAGAGCGTGTCGGCCACCTCGGCTTCGCTCGGCGTGAGCGCGGCCGGCTGCCGGAGGGCGAACACGAACGGGGTCACGACGAGGCTCGGCCTCGTGGCGCTCGTGCGGGGCGCGGGCACGTCGGGCAGCCGCGCGACGAGCTCGGCGCCCGCGAGCTCGAGGCCGACCTCCTCGCGGGTCTCGCGCACGGCCGTCGCGAGCAGGGAGGTGTCGGCGGGGTCTCTCCGGCCGCCGGGGAAGGCGACGTGCCCCGACCACGGGTCGCGCGGGTGCTCGGCGCGCTCGATGAAGAGCACCTCCGCCCCGGCGGGCGCCTGCCGGAGGATGGCCGCGACGGCGGCCCGCGGCGCGGGGTCCGAGGGGTCGACGTGCTCGTCTCGCTCGAGGCGCGCGGCGAGCTTCGCGACGATCCTCTCGAGGCTCTCCATCGTCAGCGACCGCTGGCCTCGCGCTCCCGCCCGGCGACCGTAGCGCGCTGCTCGAGCACGTCGAGGATGCCCATGCTCTTCATGATGCGCGACGCGAGCGACGGCGCCAGCTCGCGGAACGCGAGGAGCGGCCGGATCGGGCCCGGCGTGACCAGCTCCTCGCTCGACCCGCGCAGCACGGCGACGAGGCCGTCGGCGACCTGCTCGGGCGTGACCTCGCGCAGCATGGCCGGGGCGCGCACGCCCGTGCTCGCCCACATGCCCGCGCCCGAGATGAAGCTCGGGCAGACCACACCCGCGTGCACGCCCGTGCCCTCGAGCTCGATCGTGAGCGACGACGTGAAGCCGTTCAGCCCGAACTTGGTGGCCGCGTAGATGGAGTTGTACGGCGTGGCCGATTTCCCGGACATCGAGGAGATCATGGCGATGGCGCCGCGACCCCGGGCGAGCATGCCGGGCAGCACGCGGCGGGTGAGCTCGATGGGCGCGACGAGGTTGGTCTCGATCTGGCCGCGGACGTCGGCCTCGGTCTGGTCGGTGGCGCGCACCGTGACCTCGATGCCCGCGTTGTTGACGAGGGCGTCCACCTCGCCGGCGCGCTCGAGCAGGCGCGCGCGGTCGTCGGCCGACTGCACGTCGCACGCGACCACGACCACCCGCGCGCCGAGCGCCTCGCACTCGGCCTTCACGCCCGCGAGCTTGGCCTCGTCGCGGGCGGACAGCACGAGGTTCATACCCTCCTTCGCGAGGCGGCGCGCGAGGGTGACGCCGATGCCGCGCGAGGCGCCAGTGATGAGGGCCGTGCGGCCCCGCAGTTCGTCGAGCATGGCCGGAGCCTACCCCACCCGCGCCCCCGGCGCCGCCCGCGAAGTGTTCGTGCCGACCGGCGCCGCGTAGTAGAACCGGCGCGAAGCGATGGCCTCCTCGACCCCGCCCTCCGGCCCACCGAGCCCGCCGCGCCCGCGCCGGGACGCGCCCGGGACGCGCCCGCGCCGCTCGAGCGTTGGAGCCGAGGTGGACGACCAGGGAGAGCGGGCGGGGCGCGACGAGCCGGAGGAGCGCGCGGCAGGGAGCCCGGGG
>CAZHGG010000344.1:0-6611 GCA_964531755.1 uncultured Polyangiaceae bacterium | reverse complement strand
GCCGCGCCGAACGAGGCGAACGACGGCGGCGGCGGCGGGGCCCGCGGCGTGGGCGGCGGCGGCGGCGGGCCGGGGGTTCGCTGCGTGGCCGTCGACACGGACACCGCCTCGGAGAGATCGATCTGGCGGCGCGAGCTCGACAGAGACATCGCCAGCTCGTCAGCCGGGATGGAGGGCAGCGCCTCGAGGCGCGCGAGCTTGGCGGCGCGCTTCGCGAGGTCCTTCTCGGCGAGGCGCTCCACCCAACCGCCCACGACCGACGGGTTCGCGAGCTGCACGACCTGCTCGATCGCGAGGGCCATCTCGCGCGCCGTGCGGAAGCGCTGCGAGGGCTCCCGCGCGAGGCCGCGGAGCACGATCGCGTCGACCTCGGGCGGGCACGGCACGTGCGCGCTCGGGGGATCGACCTTGCCGCGCAAGATGAGGCCGACGATCTCGTGATCGTAGTCGGCGTCGAAGAGCCGCTGGCCGACGAGCGTCTCCCAGAACACGAGGGAGGCCGCGTAGATGTCGGTCTCGACCGTGGCCTGGAGGCCGTGCAGCTGCTCGGGCGCGAGGTAGGGGACCTTGCCCTTCACCATGCCCGCCTGGGTCGCCTCGGAGCTGGTCTTGGCCTTCGCGATGCCGAAGTCGATCACGCGGGTCACCCCGTCGGCGCCGACGATGACGTTGTGGGGCGAGATGTCGCGGTGGACGATGTTGAGCGGCATCCCGCGGTCGTCTTTGGCCTCGTGCGCGGCGTGCAGCCCGTGCAGCATGCCCGTCATGATGGAGGCGCAGACGCCGAGCGGGATCGTCTCGCCCTGCTGGTCCGACACGCGGATGAGCCGCGCGAGGGCCTGCCCGTGCACGTACTCCATCGCGAGGAGCACCTCGTCCTCGAGCTCCATCACGTCGATGGGCGAGACCACGTTCGGGTGGCGGATGCGCGCGGCGAGCCGGGCCTCGTCGAGGATCATCGTGCGGAAGTCGGGGTCGGAGGCGAACTGCGGGTGGAGGCGCTTCACCGCCACCGACTTCGCGAACCCGCCGGTGCCCTCCATGCGCGCGAAGTACACGGCCGCCATGCCGCCCGCGGCGATCTCGCCGCAGAGCGTGTACCGCCCCAGGGTGAGGACGGCGTCGCGTGCGCTGGTGCTTCCGGCTGACAAAGCTGAGGACTCCCGAGGCCCGAAGGCCCCCGGCGATGGTACCAGGGAGGCCGCGCGCGCGCGGAGAAACCCGCGGAAGTACAGCGCGCCTCGCGCTCTTGGGCGGGATCAATTGCGCGCGGTGTGCGCGCTGTACTTGCGAAGGCGCGGGAGCGGCTTCGGGGTTTGGGCGGACTGTCTCGTACTGCGCGTGCGAAGCGTTCGGCGCGGCCGAACCCCGCACGAAGTTCGGGCGCGCGGTACTAGAAGCGCCCCGTGAGGCCCACCGACCCGAGCCCGAGCATGGGCGCGAGGTGCAACCGCGGCGCCTCGGAGGTGGTCTTCTGCACGTCGGTGATCGTGCGCCGGAGGAGCGCGCGGTTGTACCGGTTCGCGTAGAGGACCGCGTCGTGCTCGGTGAGGAGGTGCTCGGTGGCGGAGCCGTCCCCCTTGAACGCCGCCGCGAGAAACCAGATGCCGAAGCCCACGGTGCCCACCACGCCCGCGCCCGCCATGATGACGCTGGCGCTGTTCGTGGTGTCCCGGCTGCGATCGAACAGCTCGCTGCCGCCGGTGGTGAGCAGATCGCCCCGGGCGTCACGGGGCTGGCAGTCGGTCGGCACGAAGGCGTCGCTGGCGCTGTTCGTGCGGACGTCGCTCGCCGAGCACGCGCGGCTCAGGGTGAGAAACCCGTAGATCCCCATCAGCGCCGAGGCGCCGGTCAACGCGCCCGCGGTGTAGAACGACACCTTGTTGCGTCGCGTCTCCACGTCGTCGAGATCGCTCGCGCCCGTGACCGCGCGGTACCGGCGCACGAACTCGTTCTCACCCATGGGGCCGTCTTTGTCGGTCGTGAAGACGAAGCTGCCGCCGGTGGTCTTCACGTCGAGCTTCTCGCGATCGTAGAGCTTCTTGACCGTCTCGGGCACGCCCGCCTCCGTGATGCCGGCGGCGTGCGCGACGCCGAGCGCGCCGAGGGCCTCGCCCTTCTTCGGATCGGTCACCGTGACGACCGCGGCGAGCCAGCCTTTCACTTTGCGCTTGTGCAGCACCTTCACCCGCGCGCCGCCGGCCGCGCTGCCCACCGACATGACGTCCACCTGCGCGCTGCCGGAGGCCTCTTCGCCGGTCGCGTACTCGCCCTCGCCGTAGACGAGCGCGCTCACGTAGCCGTAGCCGCAGCCCTTCTCCGCGCAGCACGCGTTGTACTCGGCCGTGTCCTGGCGCGAGACGCGCTTCGAGGTCTCCAGCTTGTACACGAAGTGCGTGGCGCGCTCGGCGTCACCCGAGAAGCCGAAGGCGCCGAGCATCGCGCGGGCCTTGCCTTGCACCGTCAGGTCTTGGGCGTCCTCGAAGGAGTTGGCCGTGGGGCTCGTGCGGGGCTCGGAGAGTTTGTCGGCGCACGGGTTCGCGCGGGCGGTCTCCTCGAGGGAGCGCCCCGGCGCCGGCGGCTCGGGCAAGATGCGCCCGAGGATCGAGTCGTCCTCCGACGGCAGGGGGACGAGCACGTACGACGCCCCGAGCGGGTTCGCGTCAGAGGCGCCGCCGGAGCCCCCCTGCGGATTGCGGGGCGCCGCCGGGGGCGTGCACGCCGCGGCGAGGAGCGCGAGCGGGAGCGCGGCGAGCGAGACGGCGTGGCGCTTCATTGGCACTTCCCCGTGAAGCAAACCTCACCGGTAAAGCAGGGGTTGTTGCAGACGCCGCAGTGCTGCTCGTCGCTGCGGATGTCGACGCACTTGCCGTCGCACACGTTGGGCGTGAGCGCGCTGCACTTGACGCCGGCGTCGGTCACGCCGGGCGAGGTGGGGCTCGTGGTGGCCTGGCCGGACGCGGTGGTACAGGACGCCTTCTTCTGCGTCTTGAGCACGCAGACGTTGGGCACGCTCGGGGCGGCGTCGGCGCCGTCACACGAGGTCCAGTCCGGGCCGAGCTCGGAGCAGTCCCCCACGCGGCTGCTGCAGGCGGCGGAGGAGAGGGACGCCACGAGCGGCGCGACGAGCACCACGAGCGGGAGCGAACGGAGCACACGAGCGCGCATGGCCGACACTCTTTCACGGCGCTTCGCGGGTACAAAAGAAAAACCGGCCCGGGGCGCGCGTCCCGAGCCGGCCTCCAACGGTCCTCAGAAGCCGTACTGGATGCCGGCCTCGGGGGAGAGCGCGGGCAGCACACCGTTGCCGAGCGCGAGCGCCATGCGGAGCCCGAGCGGGATCGCGAGGCGCGGGCCGACGTGGAGGCGCACGCCGCCGCCGAAGCCGATGAAGCCGGGGCCGCCGAGGTACCAGGCGTCGACGGGGCGGTTGGTCTTCTTGCCGGCCGCGTCGATCTCGCTCACCGTCACGCCGACGCGGGCGTCCCAGTTGGAGATGCCGGCGCCGAAGAACGCGTACGGCGTGATGCCGGACTCCTTCTCGAGGCCCTGGCCGAAGAGGTAGGTGCCGCGCGCCTCGAGGTGGATGGGCGCCGAGAAGCCCTTGCCGTCGACGTGGCCCTCCGAGCCCGGGTACGTGTTGACCACGAGGCCCACGCGCGCGCCGATGAGGATGTTGCGCGTGACGCCATAGTCGGCCGAGGCGAGGATGCGGAACGTGGACGGCGCGAGCCCGCCCTGCACCTTGTCGTTCTTGGAGGGAAACTCGATCGAGTAGTTCTGCTTCAACGACTCGGGATCGCCCGAAGGGCGCTGCGGGTAGTCGGAGCTGCCATCCATGCAGTAGTAGCCGGTCGCGTTCACCGGGAGGCCGCCGCGGTCCGCGTCGCTCGAGTCGGTGGGGTGGATCTTGCACACGTCGTCGCCCGAGGGCACGAAGGAGAAGTCGAAGCCGAGCTGCAGGCCCGCCCAGAACTTGCGGTACTTGGGCTTGGCGCCCTCCGGCGCCGTGCACACGCCCTTGTCGAGGGGGTCGGCGCCCTTGTCCTTCCGGCACTGCTGGCTCTGGCATTCGCCGTCGTCGAGGCACGCCTCGCCCTCGGCCTTGCCCGTCGGCCCGGTCTCGGGCCCCTTCGGCTTCTTGCAGCCGGGGAAGTCCGGCGGGCAGTCGCCCGTGTCGGCGCACTGCGTGGGCGCGGGCTGGTTCGGCAGGTGCGGGGGCTCGGCGACCGGCTGGGCCTTGATGCCGACCTTGTACGGCTCGTTGCGGCTGCCGGCTGTGGCGACCGGGTCGTTCTCCGCGTTGAAGCCCTGGATATAATAGAGAAAATCGCCGGTCTGCACATCGCCGCACGGCGACTGCCCGCCCCAGCCCTTCTCGCCCATCCTCTGGAGCTCGAACTGCTTGAAGTCGCTCATCCCGAAGCCCTTGTACCGGGCGATGACCTTGACGAGCTTCTCCTCGCCCGCGTACTCCGCGTACACCGGGACCGATGTGCGCACGAGCTGCGCGGGCACCGGGACGTGGATGAAGTCGCCGGAGGGCCCCTTCGCGGGGCCGGGGCCGGGGCCAGGGCCGGGACCGGGGCCGGGCGCGCCGCCCTTCTTGGCGGCCTCAAAGACGGCCGTGATCTCCTTCGTGGCCACGTCCTTGTCGAGCGCGACGGCGGGGTCGAGCTTGAGCGCCTCGACGAACGCGGCCTGCCCGGCCGCCTTGTCGTTCAGGCCGCCGACCTGCACGACGCCGAGGTCACGGTGCAGCTGCGCGCGGATCGCGGGCGAGCACTTGTCGGTGCCGCAAGCGGCGAGCGCCTTCTCGAGCTTCTCTTTCGCCTTCGCGAACTCGGTGACGAGGTAGTCCTCCTCCATTGCCTTCTTCTGGAGGGCCTTCGCGGCCGCCTCGACCTTCGCGTTCTGCGCGTGGGCGGGGACCTCGAGCGCGGCGACGAGCAGGCCGAAGCTGAGCGCGGTGGTGACGAGGAGCGAGCGAGTACGGCTTTCCAATTCAAAACTCCCGTGAATGGAGGGGGCTTTACAACGAATCCGGCCCGCGAGGCGAGGAAAGTGTGACGGCGTCGTTAGCATCGCTCAATCCGCTCGCCGGAGTACACTAAACCGATGGAGCGACGCGTCGCCAGCACCCGCCCGCGCTACGCGCCCCGCGCCGTCGGCGCCGCGCTCGGCCTCCTCTTCGCCGCCTCCGCGGGCGCGTGCGGGGCAGAGGCGCCCTCCCCTGGCGACGACGCCGGCCCCGCCGCGCCGCCCGACGAGGCGGCGCCCCCCGCGAGCGCGAGCCCCGCGTCGAGTCCGCCGACCGACGCCGGCCCCGACACGGCCTCCGACGCCTCGCCCCCCGACGCCACCGCCGACGCCGGCCCCGACGCTCCGGTCCCCGTCGACCTCTGCGCGGCGACGCCGCGCCCCGCCTGCCCGACGCTCCCGGCCGGCCTCGCTGAGGGCAGCGGCCTCCGATCGCTCGAGCGCTGCGCGTTCCCCATGGCGCCCGCCGCGGGGTTCGGCGCGAACGGCGCGCTCATCGCGGCGCTGGCCGCGCTCGCCCCGAGGGTCACCGTCGCCGACGTGCTCGCGGACGCGAACCGCGTGGCGACCCGCACGACCAGCGTGCCCGGGAACCCGCCCGGCGTCGCGTACGCGTTCCGGTGGAACGCCGAGGACGTCGCCTCGACGGACTGGATCCCCCAGGGGCTCACCGGCACGCCCGACGCCGACGCCTCCGGCCTCGTCGCCGGCAAGCGCGCGATCTTGGTGAGCTTCTACGAGGACGCCGGCCTCCAGAAGGGCGTACGAGTCGCCTTCGTCGACGTGACCGACCCGGACGCGCCGCGGTACCGCTTCGCCTTGCTCGTCGAGCCCACCGGTACGACCGCGGCGCCGAGCTTCAAGCAGGTCGACATCCACGCGGGCGGGATCGTCTGGTACGGCGACAAGCTCTACGTCGCCCACACCGGCACCGGGTTTCGCGTGTTCGACCTCGGGCGCATCCTCCAGGTCGCCGTCGATCAGGACACGCTCGGCTGCGTCGCGGGCACCTGCCGCGCGGGGCTGTACAAGTACGTCGTGCCGCAGATCGGCGTATACGAGGACCGCTCCACGTGCTCACCGATCTTCTCGTGGGTGTCGCTCGACCGCACCTCGAGCCCGCCGTCGCTGGTCTCGGGCGAGTACTGCAGCGGCAGCGCGTGCGCCTCCGCGCTCTCCGGGCGGGTGTTCCGCTGGCCGCTCGACCCGACCACGAGCCTCCTGCGCGGCGCCACCACGTGGCCCACCGAGGCGGCGTGGATGAGCCACAAGCAAGTGCAAGGGGGCGCCGCGCGGAACAACCTCTTCTTCCTCTCGTCGAGCGCGCCCCCGGCCGGCGGCGGCGAGCTGTACCGCGCGGCGACCGGCAAGAGCGCCACCTCGCGCTGGGTGTCTTCGCCGGAGGACCTGATGGTCGACGGCCCGCGCGGCTGGCTGTGGGGCCTCTCGGAGGCCGCCGGCGAGCGCGTGGTGGTCGCGGCGACGCTCGCGAGCTACCCCGCGCCCCCATGAGCGAGGGCCGCGCGCGCGGGAGTTGACGCTCGCGCGCCGCGCGGCGCAGGATTCGCCAT
>CAZHGG010000343.1:0-6612 GCA_964531755.1 uncultured Polyangiaceae bacterium | reverse complement strand
GTGGCCCACCTCGCGCTGGACGCGAACGGCCATGGCGAGGTTCACCATGCGCGCCTGCGCGCGCGCGCCGTCCGCGATGTTGATGACGTCGACGCCGCCCGCCTTCAGCATCTTGGCGGCGTCGATCGCCTTCTTGGGGTCGAGCCCGACGGGCGGGTTGACCTCCACGGAGACGACGAAGCGCCCCTCGGCGATCTTGCGCGCGAGCTGGCTCTTCTCGGCGAATGGCACCGGGGGCTGGCCGGGCGCGGTGGCCCGTGCGTCGGTGGAGATCTCGGCGGCCCGGGCCTCGCCGTGAGGCGCCTCGGCGTGGGCCGAGCCGGCCATGCGCGCGGCGGCCGCGATGCGCTTGACGTGCTCCGGCGTCGTGCCGCAGCAGCCCCCCACGAGCTTCACGCCCAGCTTGAACATGCGCCGCGCGTACACGCCGAAGTACTCCGGCGTGGAGACGTACACGAGGCGCTCGTCGACGCGGCGCGGGAGGCCCGCGTTCGGCACGGCGTACACCGGGAGGCCCGCCGCGAGCATCGCCTCGGCGGCCTCGAGCACCATCATCGGCCCGTCCGAGCAGTTGATGCCCACGATGTCGGCGCCCCAGTCCTTGAGCATTCGCCCGAGCTCGGCCGCGGTGGTGCCGTCGGACATGCGGCCGCTCTCGTCGACCGAGGCGCTCGCGATGACCGGGATCTTTCCGTTGGCGGCCCCCCGCGCGGCCTCGAGCGCGATGCGGATCTCGGTGGTCTGCCGCATCGTCTCGACCGCGAGGAGGTCCGCGCCCGCCCCGACGAGCGCGTGCGCCTGCTCGGAGAGCGCGTCGCGCACGCGGGCCACGTCGTCTGCGCCCGGGTCCCCGAGGAACCAGCCGCTTGGCCCCACGTTCCCGGCCACGAAGGCCCGGCCACCGGCGACCTCCTTCGCGAGGTGGACGGCGCGCTCGTTGATCTCGGCGACGCGCGCGGAGAGGCCGTGCTTCTCGAGGCGGAGCGCGTTGGCGCCGAAGGTGTTCGTGACGAGCACCTGGGCGCCCGCCCGCACGTAGTCCTCGTGCACCTTCTTGACGAGCTCGGGGCGCGAGACGTTCAGCTCCTCGAAGCACGCGCTGTAGAGGACGCCGCGCTCGTAGAGCTGCGTGCCCATGCCGCCGTCGACGACGAGCACGCCCTCGGAGAGGGCCTCCGAGAACGTGCGACCGAGGGGAGCGGCGCTTTCTGCTTTGGCGGTCATCGTCGCGGTGAGTAGGCGCGAACGGCCGGACGTGCAAGGAGCCGCGTCGGGCGGCGTCGATTTCCGCGGGGCGCGGGCCGCGCGCTCACGCGCTGCACGGGTCGGACGACGTCGAGATACGGCTGCCCTCCCCCACCGGCACGAGCACCACGTGGCCGGCCTCGAGCACGGGGGTGTACACGGTCGCGGCCGCGCCGCGCGTGATGGTCACCTCGACCTTCGCGCCGGCGCGCACCGACCACGTCGCGCTGGAGGAGACGAGCGCGCCGGTCTCGAAGTCGAAGCTCCGGAAGGTGGCCTTGCCGCCCGCCGCGAACGAGACCTCGAAGAGGTTGGCGACGCCCGGCTTCGGACCAAACAGCGTCTTCCCGGGCAGCACCTTCTCGAGGGTCGTGAAGCCCTTCGTGTCGAGCGCGCCGGAGACCACGTCGCCGAGGAGGCTGTCGGCGAGCACCTCGCGCGCCGGCGCCGCGTAGGGGCTCGCCTTGTAGACGTCGCGGAACGCCGCGCACGTGGACACCGCCTCCTGCAGCAGCTCGCCGACGGCCTCGTCGGTGGCCTCCGTGCTCTGACCGTCCTTCGGGTTCGTGACCGAGTCGCACACCTTCTTGGCGCGGACGGCCTTCGCGGCGATCACCGCGAGCTCGTACTTGCGGAGCGCGGGGGTGTACTTCGCGCCGCAGCTCGCGCGCTGGCCGGAGACGATGTCCGCCTCCGACTCCTCGACCGTCGGCTCCGCGCCGGGCTCGACAGTGGCAGCGCAGGCGGCGGTAGAGAAGGCGGCGGCGGCGAGGGCAGCGAAGACGAGAACGCGCATGAAGAGCTCCTGGTGGGGGGGTCATGTCGGCATATGAAAGATATGTGCCACTGAGTCCTACATGCTGCGCGCCGAATAGATCCGCTCTTTCGACCGGTGGAGGAGGACCGACTGAGGTGCTGCGGATCCAGGACCGCGATCCACCCGCGGCGCGCCCGGGCCGCGACGCGAGACATCGCCGGACCGGGCGAATAAGCTCGTGGCGATGACGTCGCTCCTCTCCCACTTCGCGCGCGAGGTCCCCGGCGTCCGCGCCTCCGACTCGGTCGTCGACCAGGTCGCCTACGGACGCGACCTGTGGCCACGGCACCACCTCGCCGTCCGGTCGGGCGTGGTGGGGACCCACCGCCCAGGGGCCATCGTGTGGCCGGAGTCGACGGGCGACGTGGAGCGCATCGTCGCCTTCTGCAACCACACGGGCACGCCCCTCATCCCCTTCGGCGCCGGCAGCGGCGTGTGCGGCGGCGTGCTCCCGACGAGCGAGGCCCTCGTGCTCGACATGAAGCGGATGACGCGCTGGCTCGAGCTCGACGCCGCCGCCCCGACGCTCACGGTGGAGGCCGGCCAGATGGGCCTGCCGCTCGAGGACGAGCTGGGCCGTCGCGGGTACACCCTCGGCCACTTCCCGTCGTCGATCGTGTGCAGCACGGTCGGCGGCTGGGTGGCCGGGCGCAGCGCGGGCCAGAGCTCCGGCAAGTACGGCAAGATCGAGGACATGGTCGTCTCGGTGGAGTGCGTGACCGGCCGCGGCGAGCGCCTCGTGCTGCCGCGCCGGGGGCACGGCCCGAGCCTCTTGCCCCTCGTCATCGGCAGCGAGGGCACCCTCGCCGTCATCACCCACGCGACGCTGCGCCTGCACCCGCGCCCCACGGCCCGCGCGTTCGCGGGGTTCGCGTTCGCGTCCACCGAGGCGGGCTGGGAGGGGATGCGCGCCCTCTTCCAGCGTGGCCTGCGGCCGGCGGTCGCGCGGCTCTATGACCCGTTCGACGCGATGCTGGCCCGGCAGGGCGCGGTGAAGGCCGAGAAGGCCGCCAAGGGCCCTGGGGACGCGGCGCCCGGCATGGGCGGCGCCGTGCTGCGGACCATGCTGCGGGCCCCGGGCGCGCTGAACGCGCTCGTCGAGGGGCTCGGGAGCCGGGTCTTCGGCGGCGCGCTCCTCGTGCTCGTCTTCGAGGGCGAGGGCGACGGGCCGGGCGAAGAGTGCCGCGAGGCGCGCGCGGTGCTCGAGTCCATGGGCGCCCGCTACGAGGGCGAGGGCCCCGCGCGCAAGTGGCTCGCCCACCGCTACTCGGTGAGCTACCGCCAGGCGCCCGTGTTCCGTGACGGCGCGTTCTCCGACACGATGGAGGTCGCCGCGTCGTGGTCGAAGCTCAGTGCCCTCTACGATGGCGTGCGGCGCGCGCTCGGTGAGAGCGTGTTCGTGATGGCGCACTTCAGCCACGCCTACCCCGACGGGTGCTGCATCTACTTCTCGTTCGCCGGCAGCGCTCCGCCGGGCACGCCACGGGGCGAGTGGGACGCCGCCTCGGAGGCCGTGTACGACCGCACATGGCGCGCGGCGCTCGGGGCCGCGGTCGACGCAGGCGCCACCCTCGCCCACCACCACGGCGTGGGGCGCTCGAAGGCGCCGAAGCTCGCGCTCGAGCTCGGCAGCACGGGCATCGCCACCGCGCAGGCCGTCAAGCGCGCGTTCGACCCGCGCGGCGTCTTGAACCCCGGGGCGCTGCTGCCCCCCGTGTCGCCCGAGCCCTACCTGAGACGGGCCGGCACAGCGCGAGGCGCGTCCCCCGCGGCGCTCGGACAGCGAGGCCCGCGATGATCAGCCTGGACGCGAAGAGCCTCCTCGTCGAGGTCTCCGCCGACGTCACCGTCGCGGAGCTCGAGGCGTCGCTCCTACGTGCAGACTACACGCTTTGCCTGTCGGGGGCGCCGCCCGACGGCACGGTCGGCGCGTGGCTCGCCGCGGGCGCGCGCGGCGCGCGGTGCCCCTGGGACGACCCCGCCGACCACCTCGTGGCGGGGTTCCAGGCCAAGCACCGAGGCACTGGCGAGGACCTCGACGTGCGGGCCGCGCCGCGCAAGAGCGTGGGGCCCGATCTGCTCGCGCTCGTCGTAGGGATGCGCGAGCGCTACTTCGTGCTCACGCGCGTGTGGCTGCGCATCTTCCCGCGCGACGCGCGGCCGGTGGTCGCGCCGTTCACCGCGCCGGCCGACGGCCCGGTGTCGCCCGAGGAGAGCGCGCTCATGGCGCGCATCGCCGCGGAGCTCGGCCTGACCTGACGCGGCCGCTCAGTCGTGGCCGAGGGTGCCGCGGCGGTAGTCGTAGAACGCGCGCTCGATCTCTTCCCTCGTGTTCATGACGAACGGGCCGTACTGGACGATGGGCTCGCCGAAGGGCTTCCCCGCCGCGAAGAGGAGCTGCGCGCCGTGGGCCCCCGCGGTGAGCGCGACCCGCTCGCCCGCGCCGAGCACCGCGAGCTCGGCCCGCTCCACGGTCCGCTCCCCAACCGTGATGGCGCCCTCGTTGACGAAGACGAAGGCCGCGTGGCCCGAGGGGACGGGGAAGTCGAGCTTCTGCCCGGCGCCCAGCGTGAGGTGCGCGAGGAGGGGCTCGGCGGGGCGAGGCCGCACGGGCCCCTTGACCCCGAAGAGGTCGCCCGAGACCACGCGGGCCTCGCCGCGCCCGTCGAGGCTCGCCACGGCGAGCTTCTCCGGCTGGAGGTCTTGGTAGAAGGGCTCGGTCATCTTCTCCGAGGCCGGGAGGTTCACCCACAGCTGGAAGCCGCTCATGAGCCCGCGCTCTTGCTCGGGCATCTCCGAGTGGATGATGCCGCGCCCGGCCGTCATCCACTGGATGCCGCCACCGCGGATGAGGCCCTCGTTGCCGCGGCTGTCTTTGTGGCGCATGCGGCCGTCCAGCATCACCGTGACGGTCTCGAAGCCCCGGTGCGGGTGGTCGGGGAAGCCCGCGATGTACGCGCCCGGATCGTCCGAGTGGAAGCGATCGAGCATGAGGAAAGGGTCGAGGTTGCGGAGGCGGGGCTGGCCGATGACGCGGGTGAGACGCACACCCGCGCCGTCGCTGGTGGCCATGCCGGGGAGCACCTCGCGGACGAGGCGCGCGGCGGACTGGGGGGTGGTGAGCACGGCGTTCTCCTTTCGCGTCGCGCACGCAGGCGCCGCGAGCCCGAGAGCCGAGGCAGCCGCTTGGGTCAGGAAGGTCCTGCGTGTCGTCGCCATGGGGTCAGGGTAGGCCGGCCGGGCGCTGCGCGCACCCGCGCAGGTCGAGCAAACGTCGTTCTCGAAGCGAGAACAATGCACTCTGCATGCAACGCCTCGTCTACGCGAAGAGCGAGCTGACCGACTCGCCGGAGTGGATGCGCTTGATCGCCTCGCCGAGGAGCCGGGCGATGGTGACCTGCTTGATCTTCCCGCAGGTGCGCGCGGCCTCCGAGAGCGGGATCGAGTCGGTGACCACGACCTCCTTCAGCGGCGACGCCATGATGCGCTCGATGGCCGGCCCAGAGAGCACGCCGTGCGTGGCGCACGCGACCACGCTGGCGGCGCCGGCGTCCATGAGCGCCTTGGCGGCGCCCGCGAGCGTGCCGGCCGTGTCGATCATGTCGTCGACGACCACGCAGTCCTTCCCGCGGACGTCGCCGATGATGTGCATGACCTCGCTCACGTTCGCGCGCTCGCGGCGCTTGTCGATGATGGCGAGCGAGGCGTTCAGGCGCTTCGAGAAGGCGCGCGCGCGCTCGACGCCGCCCGCGTCGGGCGAGACCACGGCGCAGGAGGAGTCGAAGTTCTTCTTCAGGTAGTCCTCGAGGAGCACCGGCATGGCGTACAGGTGGTCGAAGGGGATGTTGAAGAAGCCCTGGATTTGCCCCGCGTGGAGGTCGACCGACACCACCCGCGTGACGCCCGCCGCTTGGAGCAGGTCGGCCACGAGCTTCGACGTGATGGGGGTGCGCGGGGCCACCTTGCGGTCTTGCCGCGCGTACCCGTAGTAGGGCATCACGGCCGTGATGTGCTTCGCCGACGCGCGCTTGAGCGTGTCCGCCATGATGAGCAGCTCCATCACGTTGTCGTTCACCGGGCTCGACGTGGGCTGCACGATGTAGGCGTCCACGGCGCGGACGTTCTCGCCGATCTCGCAGAAGGTCTCGCCGTCGGAGAAGCGCACCACGCGCGCCTTGGCGACGGGGATCTCGAGGAAGGCGCCGATGGCCGAGGCGAGCGCGGGGTGCGCGTTACCGGTGAACAGACGGACCTGGGTTTGCACGTGGTCTCCCGCGGTTGGTTGCCCCGGTGGCGGGCTCGGTTGCGCGCGTGTGTACCCGCGCGGGGGGGCCATGTCAACGCGCGGGCCCCGCGCGGCGAGCGCCTAGCGGAGCCCGTACGTGCGTCGCAGCGCGCGCATCGCGTTGTCGCACGCGAGCACCCGCGCCTGCCCCTCCGCGAGG
Source organism: uncultured Polyangiaceae bacterium (assembly GCA_964531755.1). Classification (GTDB taxonomy): domain Bacteria; phylum Myxococcota_A; class Polyangia; order Polyangiales; family Polyangiaceae; genus JAAFHV01. The sequence goes on along the minus strand of CAZHGG010000343.1, from coordinate 105 downwards.
CTCGACTCGGCCAGGGTGAGCTCCTCGAGGAGCCGCTTGGCGCGTGGGTCGTCGGGCGTCGGCGGCTGCGAGGCGAGCGCTCGCTCGACGGCCTGCTTGCGCTCG
>CAZHGG010000342.1:0-6617 GCA_964531755.1 uncultured Polyangiaceae bacterium | reverse complement strand
ACGCCATCAACCTCGACGGGGGCGGCTCCTCCGCGCTCGTGGCCGAGGCCGGCCCTGGCCGCGCCCGGCAGCTGAGCTCGCCCGCCCACACACGCATCCCGCGCCGCGAGCGCCCGGTAGCGAACCACCTCGGCGTCCAGGCCAGCCCGCTCTGATCCGCACCCGTCGGTGCGCGCGCCCGTTCGCCGAGGCCGCGCAGGCCCAGGCTAGCTCGAGGTGAGCTTCTGCTCGCGCTCGATGCTCTCGAAGAGCGCGCGGAAGTTGCCGTAGCCGAAGCCCTCGTCGCCGGCGCGCTGGATGATCTCGTAGAAGAACGGGCCCGCGCGGCCCTCGTCGTACATGGCCGCGGCCTCGCGCATGAAGATCTGCAACATGTACTTGTCGTGCGCGCCGTCGACGAGGATCTGGAGGCGCTCGAGCTCGGCGAGCTCCGCGGCGACGTTCGTGATGCCGAGCTTGGCGAGGCGCTCCGGCAGGTGCGTGTAGTATGCAGGGTGGGTCGGCATGAACTCGACCTCACGGCGCTTCAGCTCCTCCACCGACCAGAGGATGTTCGTGACGGCGAAGGCGATGTGCTGCACGCCGTTGCCGCCGTTGTCCTCCACGAACTTGGCGATCTGCGAGGCGCGGAAGAACGGGCGCAGGGGCTCGTTGGTGGCGAACTTCACGCCGCTGCCCGGGTCCCACATGACGATCGACTTGAGGCCCGACCCCGACGCGCGCTCGGCCGCCACGTCTTTGGTGTGGAAGCTCACGTCCCAGAACGGCTGGAAGCCGAGCACCTCCCGGTACCACGCGATGATGGGCATCATGGTGAGGCCGTTCGACGTCACGTGGTCGATGCCGCGGATGCCGTAGATGTTCGCCGGCTCGCTCGCGTTGCCCGGGCCCACGTCGACGAAGCCCGGCGCGAACCCGGCGTAGGCGTCGCGCTGCACGAAGCGAAACGCGACGTCGCCCAGGGGCGTCGCGATCTCGACCGAGCGGTACCGGCCGCCGGACGCGTCGGTCGCCTCGACGGGTTCGGCGAGGAAGGTGCCGCCGACCTCGTCGAGCGCGGCGATGGTGTGGTCGAGGTCCTTCACGCGGAAGCTGAGGCTCATGACCCCCGCCGGGTGCCGCTTCAGGAAGCGCGCGGCCTTCGAGCTCTGCGAGAGCGGGGTCGACACGCACACCCGCGCGCCGCCGGCGCCGAACACCGCCGACTGCTGCCCACCGCGGGCCACGAGCTCGTCGCCCGCGCGCGCGACCTCCTTGAAATCGAGGCGATCGGTGTAGAAGCGCCGCGAGCGCTCCATGTTCTCCACCACGAAGTGGAAGGAGTCGTACCCGATGATCCCAAGGCGGCTGGGCCGCGGCTCCGCGCTCTGTTCCATGGCGCGGACCATGCCACAACGGCCGCGCGAACGCAGCAGGGCTCGCGCTCGGCGCGCCGCTAGTTGCGTACCTGGCAGCGCTCGATGCAGCTCGCGAGCGCGGAGCACCCGGCGTTGCCCGCGCAGGCCTGCGCCTGGGCGCAGCACGCGCGCGACAGGCAGCGATCGCGCTCGACGAGGCCGTAGGTGATCTGCCCCGCGCCGCCGCCGATGGCGGCGCACGCCTTGGTCGTGGGGTCGTCGTCGGCCTCGTCGCCGTAGCACTGCTCGACGTTGCAGTCGTCGAGGTCCTGGAGGAGCTGCGCGGCCGGCCCGGTCGCCGCGAAGTCGACGGCGCACTGCGACGCGCACACTTCGTCGGCGTTGTACAGCGCCTGCTCCTCGGGTGGGATCGGCACGACCGTCTCACCCTCGTTCAGCACGGTCGACGCGGGCGCGGCGGTGGACGTCGCGCTCGGCAGGGCGCTGCCCGCGGGGTCGGTGGACGAGCAGGCGAACGCGGCGGCGCCCACCGAGATCGCGAGGCCGACGAGCAGCGCGAGCCGGCGTGATCGGTCGTTCATCGGCATTGCGGCACCGTCCCTTGCATCGTCGCCTGGCGGCTCTGCCCGGAGTACACACACTTCTTCCCGGTCGCGCACTGGTAGCCGCCGGAGATGTTCTGGTCCTTGCAGCTGAAGGCGCTAAAGTCTTTGATTTCGCTGCAGTACCAGCCGTCGGCGCGGCCGGCGCAGCTGTCCTTCGAGCACCCGGTGCCGGGCTCGCTGCCGGCGCGCACGGGGATGAAGACGTCGGGGATGCCGCACTTGCGGGAGGTCTTCACGCGGCCGCAGAAGTCGCTGCACGCGCGGCCGCCGTCGTCGATCACGACCTCGATGTGGCCGTGCGACTTGCTGTAGCCGCACTCGCCGCGACCCCACACGATGATCGAGCCCTTCGGCGGCGCCTCGCCCAGCTTGAGCTTCACCTCGGCGAAGCCGAGCCTGCGGAGCGCCGCGGGGTTCTTGCGGGCCCAGGTGGTGAACATGTAGGCGCTTCCGGCGTAGCGCCCGCCCGAGGCGACGTCGGTGGGCACGTCGTAGCCGGCGCCCGCGAGGTGCTTCTTCACGTACGCGTAGCAGCGCTTCTGCGAGCGCTGTCCGTCGCGCTTGGCGCCCGCGGCGGCCATGCGCCCGGCCGCGGTGGTGTCGTAGCCCTCGCAGGCGAGCTCCGCGGGCGTGAGGTCGGCCGACACGTCGCCGACGCCGGAGAGCTCGCGCGGGTCGGGGGCGGCCGCGCACGCGACGAGCGCGACGCCCACCAGCAACGTCGCGACGACGCCGGCGGGGCGGAGGGGAACGTCTCGCATATCACGATAGAAACGCTTGGCTTTCCCGGGCGCAAGCGCCATCGCGCGGCGAACGCCGGTTCGGTGCGCGGATGTGCGCGGCGCCCGCGGCGCGTGACGCGACGGTGGAAGCCTCGCGCGGTGAACGCGGCGTTTTTGGCTACTGGACCCGCGGAGCGCTGCGGTACGCTCCTCGCCATGAAGAAGCTCCTCGCTCGCGTCGTGGTCTCCTCGCTGTTCGCTGGCGTCGTCGCGCTGGGCCCGACGACCGCCCACGCGCAGAACTCGGACCGAGGCCCCGGCTTCGTGCAGGGCAACGTGCTCGGCTTCGTGACGTCGCTGAACAGCGGCGGCGGGGGCTCGGCCTACCCCGTCGAGTTCTCCGGCGGCTATCACCTCGGCACGAACGCGCACGAGGGCGGCGTCATCGGCGGCGCGCAGAAGTTCATCTTCGGCTACGGCGCCATGATCGCGGCCACGGTGTTCCGCGGCGGCTACGACATCGCGATCCCCATCCAGGAGATGGAGCTCACCATCGCGCCCTACGGCTACGCGGGCTTCGCCTACGGCGACGGCGCCGGCACCATCCGCGCGCATTTCGGGTTCGGCGCGGAGGGCCGCTTCTTCCCGCTGAAGCAGGGCCCGGGCAAGGGCTTCTTCGCGGTCGCGCGCCCGTTCGAGGTCGGGTTCATCCCCCTGACTGGCGCGACGCTCGTGCTCTACACGTTCAACGCGGGCGCGGGCTTCGCGTTCTGAGGGCGCGCCGCGCGCGCTCGCGGCGCCCACCTGCCGAGGTTCCTCGCAACGCCGCGCCGGGTATGGTATCCGGCGCTTCCGAAGGACGTCGGCCGCGCGCGCTTTTTCGGCACGGGCCCCGGCGATGGACCCATGGACCGCGCACCGCTGAGCCGAAAGCCCACGAAGTACGTGTTCGTCACCGGGGGGGTCGTGTCCTCGATCGGGAAGGGCCTCGCGTCCGCCTCCGTGGGCGCCCTGCTCGAGGCCCGGGGGCTCCGAGTCACCCACGTGAAGCTCGACCCGTACATCAACGTCGACCCGGGCACGATGAGCCCCACGCAGCACGGCGAGGTGTTCGTCACCGACGACGGCGCCGAGACCGACCTCGACCTCGGCCACTACGAGCGGTTCACCACCGCGCGCATGACCCGGAAGAACAACTTCACCACCGGGCGCATCTACGAGGCGGTCATCCAGAAGGAGCGACGCGGCGAGTACCTCGGCGGCACCGTGCAGGTCATCCCGCACATCACCGACGAGATCAAGGCGCGCGTCCGCGAGGCCACCGAGCACGTGGACGTCGCGATCGTGGAGATCGGCGGCACCGTGGGCGACATCGAGTCGCTGCCGTTCCTCGAGGCCATCCGGCAGCTCAAGCTCGAGGCGGGCCCGCAGAACGCGCTGAGCCTCCACGTCACGCTGCTGCCGTACATCGAGACCGCCGGCGAGATCAAGACGAAGCCCACGCAGCACTCCGTGAAGGAGATGCGCGAGATCGGCATCCAGCCCGACATCCTCTTGTGCCGCACGAAGACCCCGATCTCTCGCTCGACGCGCGAGAAGATCGCCCTCTTCACGAACGTCCCGGTGCAGGCCGTCATCACCGGGATCGATGTAGGCTGCATCTATGAGCTGCCCCTCGCCCTGCACGCCGAGGGCCTCGACGAGCTCGTGGTCGAGCGCCTCAACATCTGGACGCGCCAGCCCGACGTGAGCCCGTGGCGGCGCATCGTCGAGCGCTTCGTGCGCCCCACGCGCGGCCTCGTCCGCGTGGGCGTGGTGGGCAAATACGTGAACCTCCGCGACGCCTACAAGTCGCTCCACGAGGCGCTCGTGCACGCCGGCCTCGAGAACGACTGCAAGCTCGACCTCGAGTACATCGACTCGGAGGAGCTCGAGCGCGAGGGCACCACCGGCCGGCTCGACCACCTCGACGCCGTGCTCGTGCCGGGCGGCTTCGGCGACCGCGGGATCGAGGGGAAAATCCAGGCGATCCGCTACGCGCGGGAGAACAAGATCCCGTTCTTCGGCATCTGCCTCGGCATGCAGCTCGCGGTCGTGGAGTACGCGCGCAACGTCGCCGATCTCCAGGGCGCGAACTCGAGCGAGTTCGACCAAGACTGCGCGCACGCCGTGGTCGACCTCATGCCCGAGCAGCGCGACAAGCGCGACAAGGGCGCCACCATGCGGCTCGGCGCGTTCCCGTGCAAGCTCACGCCCGGGTCGGTGGCCGCGCAGGCCTACGGCGCCACCGAGATCTCCGAGCGGCACCGCCACCGCTACGAGTTCGCGAACGAGTACCGCGACCACCTGATCGCCGCGGGGCTCATCCTCTCGGGCACCTCGCCCGACGGGAAGCTCGTCGAGGTCGTCGAGCTGAAGGACCACCCTTACTTCCTGGGCTGCCAGTTCCACCCGGAGTTCAAGAGCCGCCCGGCCGCGGCCCACCCGCTCTTCGCGCGCTTCGTGCGGGCGGCCCTCCAGCGAAAAGAGGCTCGGGCGCGGGGCGAGCTGCGCCCGAGCGAGGCGCGCCTGCCCTCGGTCAACTGAGGTCTCGCGCCTACCGCTTCCGTTCGGCGTGCGCGGCCTCCTCGGTGGGCGTCGCGGGGCGGAAGGTCGAGTAGGGGTACCACCACCCCTCCTGCCAATCCCAGTCGTCGGGCATGTACGGGCTGCCGCCGTACTCCGGGAAGAGCCGCAGCTCGGCGAGCGGCGTCTCGGGCAGCGCCGCGATCCACTCCTTGTCGCCGAACGTCTCGCGATCGGGGTTCGCTCGCACCACGTACAGCGTGTACAGGTTGCCCACGCCGACGATGCCCAGCTCGGCTTGCAGGCGGCCGAGGCGCTCGCGCGCGTGCTCTGAGCGAGGGACCGTCGCCGGGCGCCACTCGGTGTGAGCGTCGTCGAGCTCGCTCCTCCCGCCGACGCCTGCCCACACGGTGGTGAGGAACGGAGCGACGTCCCGGTCGGGCGGATCCCCTGGCGCGCGCGGCCCTTCCCCGCGCACGACGCGGCACGCGAGCTTCCCATCTTCGGCGACGAAGAGCGCTCCGAAGAGCGCCAGGGGGAAGCCCTCCGGGGCCTCTGCGCGCGGCTCGGGCGGGGCGGGCGCGTCCTCCGGCGCGCACCGGCGGATCGACTCGGAGACGTCCGGCAGCGTGACGCCCGCCGTCTCGATCTCGCACGCGTAGAACTGCTCGTAGCGCGTGCCGCAGAACGGACATCGCAGCGTGCGGCGGACGAAGTCGGTCTTTCCCTCGCTCGAGCGCTCTTCGCGCGCCACATCGAGCCAGGCGAGCGACGCCGGCTGGCCGCTCCAGCGGTCGTCGGGCCTGATCTCGGCGGGGTAGCGGGTGCAGACGTCGCAGTCGCTCGGCGACAGGAGCGCCCCCTCGGCGGGCCTCCGCAGCGGGCGTCCAAGGGCCCCGCGCTCGACCAGCGCGTACGCGGCGCCGGCGCAGCGCACCATGGCGAGGGTGAGCGCGGTCTCTCCGTGTGGGCCGACGTGGTCGAGCCGCGCGCCGCGCTCCATCAAGAGCTGCGCGACCGCGTAGCGGCCCTCGCTGCAGGCGAGCATCAGCGGCGTGAAGCCTCGGTAGTCGGGCTTGTCGAGCTTCGCCCCCTTGTCGAGAGCGGCGAGCACTTGCTTGAGCTTGCCCTCACGGACGAGATCGGTGAACGCCATCGGTCGAACTCTACGCGCTCCCTTGGCCTCGTCGACACGCCTGGGCGCGACGTGAGCTCCGACGGGCCGGCCTGACGCGCGACCACTGCGCGCGGGAGGGAAACCACGTATTCTCCCGCGCATGAGCCCTCACGACTCGCTCGGCCGCCGTGGCCCGCTGCTCGCGCTCACGCTGCTCGCGACCCTCGCCGCCGCTCCACGCGTCGCGGCC
>CAZHGG010000341.1:3321-6618 GCA_964531755.1 uncultured Polyangiaceae bacterium | reverse complement strand
CCCCCCCCCGCCCCCCCCCCCCCCCCCGCCCCCCCCCCCCCGGCCGGGCCCGGCACTGGGACACTGGGACACGCTGGGACACGGGCCGACGCCCTCCTGGGCTGGCTGGACGGGGAGGGCGAGCCGTGAGGCGCCCCCCTTCCCTCGGGGCTCCTCCCGGGGCGCCCGCCGACGGCGCGGGACACGCGAGCGCCTCCCCGATTCACGCGCGCGCGCGGGCTCGGGTCGACGAGGTAGCCGAGCTCATGCGGGCCGGCACGTTCCGCCGGGGGAAGACGGCGCGGGAGCTCGCCGAGCGGTGGGGCGTGTCGCTGACGGTGGCGGCGACGGTGTGCGCCGAGGCGTCCCGCGTCGTGGCGCGGGAGCTCGAGGCCGACCGCGACGGGGCCGTGGTGACCATCTGGGCGACGCTGGAGCGGGCGATGCACGAGGGAGGGCACCGCGACGCCGTGGCCGCGGCCGACCTCACGGCGCGCCTCCTGGGCCTGCTGGTCGAGCGCCACGAGGTGAGCCAGACGACGGCCGAGCAGGTGACGGCGAGCCCGGCGTGGCGAGAGCTGCACGGCATCCTGGCCCGCGCGCTGGAGCCCTACCCGGAGGCCGCCGCGGCGGTCGTGAGGGAGCTGGAGCGCTACGCTAGGGGGGAGACATGACCTGGCCCCTGCTCCTCGCCGGCGCTCTCGACCGCGGCGCGTTCGCGCGGGCCTGCGGCCTCGAGCCCGACGCGCGGCAGGCGATGCTGCTGCGCTCCCGCGCTCGGCGCCTCGCCGTCTGCACGTCGCGCCAGTGGGGCAAGTCGACCACGGCCAGCGTCCTCGGCGCGGCAGACGCCTACTACGGCGCGCCGCTGACGCTCATCGTGAGCCCCACGCAGCGGCAGAGCGACGAGACGTTCAGCAAGCTCCAGCGCTACCTAGCCGCCGCCCTCGAGGGTGAGAGCGTTGCGACGGTGCAGCGCGAGGGAGCGCACGCGGTCCACGAGCGGCGCGTCGGCGCGGGGCGCCGTGTCACCGCGGCCGAGCTCGCCGACGAGTGGAAGGTGCGGAGCCTCGTCTTGCGCAACGGGGCGCGCGTCGTCTCGCTGCCCGGCGCGCCGGAGAACATCCGCGGCTTTTCGGCCGCGAGCCGCGTCATCGTGGACGAGGCCGCCTTCGTCGACGAGGCGCTCTTCGCCTCGGTGCGGCCGATGCTGCTCGTGTCGCGGGGCTCGCTCACGCTGCTGAGCACGCCGAACGGCAAGCAAGGCGAGTTCTACCGCGTGATGACGAGCGGGGACGAGGCGTGGGAACGTCACCTCGTGACGTGGCGCGAGAACCCGCGGATCGACCCGGCGGACGTGGAGCAGGACCGGCGCGAGCTGCCCGCGTGGCTCTTCGCGCAAGAGTACGAATGCGAGTTCACCGAGACGCTCGGCGCCGTGTTCCAGGCGAGGGACATCGAGGCCGCGGTCGACGAGAGAGAGGCAGCATGGGCGGTGTGATCCTCTCCGCGGACCTCGGCCAGGCCGCCGACCCGACGGCGCTTGGCCTCATCGAGCGCACGCCCGACGCCGACGTGGTGCGGTGGCTCGAGCGCCCCGCGCTCGGCACGCCCTACCCGGCGATCGTCGACCGCATGGCCAGCGTGGCCGCGCGCTACGACGCCACGGTGGTGGTGGACGCCACGGGCGTGGGTCGCCCCGTTGTGGATCTGTTGCGGCCCCGCTGCCCTCGCCTCGTGCCCGTGCTCATCACCGCGGGGAGCCACGCCCACCGAGACGAGCGCGGCTTCTGGTGCGTGCCCAAGTCGGTCCTGATCAGCGGCATGCAGGTGGCCATGCAGAACCAGCGCGTACGCGTGGCGCCGCAGCCGTTGGCCGAGGTGCTCACGCGGGAGATGCGCACGTTCCGGATGAAGCTCGGCGCGAAGGGGCACGCCAGTTACGAGGCGTGGCGCGAGGGCGACCACGACGACCTCGTGCTCATGCTCGCCATGGGCCTTTGGCAGAGCGGGCGCATGCCCCGGGCGCTGCCCGCGGACCCGCGCGCCGCCCTGGAGCGGGAGGCCGATGCGATGCGCGAGGCCGCCTTCGCTCGCGTGCGGGAGCGCAAGGCGAGGGAGACGCGGCAGCCCTGGCGGCGGGGGCCGTAGCACGATTTCGTCGGATCGTGTCACGATTCGTGGCACGAACCACCGATTGCGTGCTACGCAACTGGTGTGGACCACCGCCTGCGTCCCGCGTTGCCCAGCGATCGGGCGTTCATCTGCACGAGGATTCGTGCCGAGCTACGCGGCAGCGTGGGCCGCGGCGCCGACGAGGAGCACATGGTCCGCGAGGTGGATGCGCTCTTCGACGCGTGGGCGGCCGAGGGCGCGCGGCTGCTCGTGGCGTGCGACACCGAGGACGAGGGCGTGCTTCTCGGCTTCGCCTGCGCGGCGCCGCCGGTGCTGCACGCGGTCTACGTGCGGAGCACGTTCCGCGGGCTCGGCCTGGCGCGCGCCATGCTCGAGGCGCTGGGCTACTGCTCGCGCTACACGCTCCCCCCGTCGCGCGGCACGCGCCTCACCCGGCGCATGGTCTACGCCCCGCGCCTCGTGCTGAGGGCGGCGTGAGGCGCCTCTACCCGCTGGCGGCCCTGGTCTGGTACGCGCGCGTAGAGCGCGCGTGGGGGCGGCTGCCGGAGGTGCCGGCGTGAAGCTCTCCGCGATCCATCTCGCCGCGCCGGTCGACGGCATGCGCATCATCTCGCGGGACCACGCCGAGCTCACGGACACCGAGCGCGGGGTGGTCATCACGCTCGGCGGCACGGACGGGCGCAAGCTCTTCGTCCCGTGGAGCAACGTCGCGGGGGCGGACCTCTGGCCCGAGCCGCCGACGGTGCCGCTCCCGACGACCGAGCGGCGACGGGGGCGGCGATGAGCCTCGACGAACTGCGCGCCGCCGTCGCCGTCATGCGCGAGCTGGGCGTCACGCGCTGGGACGGCATCGAGCTAGGGCCTGCGCCCGGTGCGCCCGTCGTGCGGCCGGAGCCCATGACGGAGCAGCAGAGGCGCGAGGCGCACATGCGCACGCTCTTCGCTGCGTCGGGCGTGATGCCCGACTGGGGGGCCGATGCGCCTCGCTGAGCGCTGGTACGGCGACGAGTGCAAGGACCGCGCGGCGGCCGCCTTCTCGGCCGTCGAGGCGATCCGCAAGCGCGACGCGAGCCGCCGCCGCCGGAGCATCTGGCACGCCTGCCTCTACGGCGACGGCGCGACGGAGCAGCTCTCGAGCGTCGTGTCGACCTTCGGCCCGCGGAGCCTTCAGTTCAACGTGGT
>CAZHGG010000341.1:0-3221 GCA_964531755.1 uncultured Polyangiaceae bacterium | reverse complement strand
CTCTGGGAGGTGGACGTCGACCCGGGCGATGCTCGGTACGGCTCGCCCCGCTGCCTCTACCGGCACAAGTGGCGCGACAAGCACGAGCTCGCGGAGGAGTGGCCCGAGCACGAGGCGGCCATCCTCGCGGCGAGCACCACGGCCTTCGACGACGACCCGCTTCGCGTCTCCGAGCGCTGGAGCCGCGAGCGTGACGAGGCGGTCGTCCTCGAGTGCTGGCGCCTCCCCTCGCGCGAGGGTGCGGGCGACGGGCGGCACATGATCACCTGCGGCGCGGCCGTGCTCGTGGATGAAGAGTACGTCTACACCGAGCCGCCGATCATCCGGCTCCACTGCTCGCGGCCCCTCGTGGGCTACTGGGGCGACGGCTTCGGGCACGTCCTCGAGGGCATTCAGTTCGAGCTGAACAGCATCGCGGCGAAGGTCCAAGACGCGCAGTACATGATGGGCACGTACGCCTGGACGGACGGCAACGGGCTCAACGTCGAGGAGCTCAACAACGGCACGATGATGATCCTGACGGGCGGCACGGCGCCGCCCGCGTTCATGAGCCCCAACGCGAACGCGCCGCAGACGCTCCAGTACCTCGAGCAGCTCCGCGGGCAGTGGAGCTACGAGGAGAGCGGCACGAGCCAGCTCAGCGCGCAGAGCCAGAAGCCGGCGGGGCTCAACAGCGGCGCTGCGCTCCGCACGTTCACTGACATCGAGTCGGAGCGCTTCGTGCTCTTCGGCAAGCAGTTCGAGCGCTACCACGTCGCGGTGGGCTGGCAGATCTACCGGCTCGCCGAGGAGGCGGGGGACCTCGAGGTCCGCAGCGCGTGGCGCCGCAAGGTGGACCTCATCTCGTGGCGCGACGTGAAGATCGATCGCAAGGAGCTGGTGCTTCGCGTGTTCCCCACGTCGGCGCTGTCGCAGGACCCTGCGCAGCGTCGCGCCGAGGTGGCCGAGCTTGCGCAAGGCGGGCTCATCCCGCCGGACATGGTGCGGAGCCTGCTCGACCTGCCCGACCTCGAGGAGTACCAGGCCGTCGAGGACGCGCCTCGGCAGCTCGTCGAGGACGTCATTTGGCGCATCCTCGATGACGAGGAGTACATCCCGCCGGAGCCGTCGTGGAACCTCCAGCTTTGCGTGCGCATGGCGTCGCTGCACCGCGCGCGCGCGTGGGTCGACGGCGCGCCGCCCGAGGCGCTCGACCTCCTGATGCGCTTCGCGACCGACGCTCAGAGCATGCTCGACGGGGCGCAGCCGCCGCCCGCCCCGCCCATGGCCCCGCTTGGGCCACCACCTCCCGCGTCTGAGGAGATCGCCGCGTGACCGACACCGCCCCCGCAACCGCCCCCGCCGAAGCTGACGCGCCCGCCGCCGCTGCCCCCGAGGTAGAGGCCGAGGGCACCCCACCGCCTGCCGAGGCCGCGCCGCCTCCAGGCCCGAGCCGCGAGGAGATCCAGCGCGAGAAGCTCGAGGAGCTACGCGCGCGCCGACGCGAGCGCGAGGCCCGCGCGAAGGCCGCCGAGGAGCGCGCCGCCGAGCTCGACAAGCGAGAGGCCGCCGTCAAGGGCTGGGCGAGCGATCCGCGCTCGCTGCTCACCGCGACGGGCGCCGACCCGCAGGAGGTGCTTCGCACGCTCGTGGCCGAGGCCGAGCGCGACGGCACGCCCGAGGGCATGGTGGCGAAGCTGCGCAGCCACCTCGAGGCCGAGCTCCAGAAGCGCGACGCGCTGATCGCAGAGCTGAAGGCCGAGCGCGAGCGCGAGCAGCAGGCACGGGCGCAGGCCGAGCAGCAGGCGCGCGCGCAGGAGGTGGAACGCCGCTTTCTCGACGTGGCTCTTGGCGGCGACGCGTACGCCCCGGTGCGTGCGTTCTACACGCAGCAGGAGCTTGTGCAACTCGGCCACTTCTACGCCGAGGCGCTGACCCAATCGGGCGCGCTGCGCGGCGTGGCCGACCCGCTGGCCCGCGTCGCCGAAGAGATTCTCAAGGACCACCAGACGAGGATTGGTCGTCTCCAATCCACCGGTGCCGTTGCACATCCGGCCAATGTTCCGGCCGGTAAACCCGTGAACGGGGGGCGCCCCAACACGCTGTCCAACCGAGGAACGGAGGGCGCCGCGAAGCCAAAATTCGCGTCCTTCGAGGAAAAGGTCGAGTTCGCGAAGAAGCGATTCGGCTGACGAAAGAGGCTGAAAAATGGCTGCTGCTACCACCACCAACGTGGCTGCGATCTTCAAGGAGATCTGGGAGCCCGGGATGGAGACCATGTTCTACCCGCTCGACGGGTCGGCGTGGGCGCTCTGCCCGAAGAGCGACGACTGGGACGGCATCACGAGGCACGTCACCGCCAACACCGGCGGAATGAACGGCGTCTCGTCGACCTTCGCCGACGCGAAGGCGGCGCAGAACCCGACGGTGCCCATCGACTTCGCGGTGACCACCGTGGACCGCTTCGTGCTCTGGAGCGTGGACCACAAGGCGATGACGCTCGCGCGCAACTCGCGCGGCGCTCAGGTCGAGCTCGTCGCCGACCAGACGCGCAACGCCATGGAGCGGCTCATGCTGACCCAGGCGAAGCAGATCTACATGGGCACCGGGCAGACCATCGGCCAGATCGCGGTCGGCGGCATCTCGGGCTCGACCGCGACGCTCGCCAACGCGGACGACGTGAAGAACTTCGAGGAGGGCGATCAGGTCTACCTCTCGAGCGCCAACGGCGACGTCAGCACGGACGCGCTCCGCGCGGGCGGGCCGCTCACCGTGTCGACCATCGACGCGGACGCGGGCACCGTGACCTTCTCCGCGGGCATCGTGGCGACCATCGCCGCGGCGGCGGCGGGCGACTACTTCTTCCGGCGCGGCGACTTCCAGCAGGGCGCGGCGGGCTTCGAGGCGTGGAACCCGCTGACGGTGCCGAGCACCTCGTTCTTCGGCGTGACCCGCAACACGGGCAACGTGGCGCGCAAGGCGGGCATCCGCAAGGACGTCTCGGGCACGGTGGGCTACGCGAACAAGATCCGCGCTGCGCTCGTGCACTCGGCGCGCCTCGGCGCGAACTTCTCGCACCTCTTCGTGGATCCCACCTTCTTCGGCGGCCTCGACAACGAGCTCGGCGACAAGGTGCGCTACGTCGAGGAGCCCGGCCGCGACGCGCAGGGCAAGGAGACCACGATCGGCTTCAAGGGCATCAACTTCGTCCAGCACGGGCGGCGCCCGGTGAAGATCTACTC
>CAZHGG010000340.1:0-6628 GCA_964531755.1 uncultured Polyangiaceae bacterium | reverse complement strand
AGGATCTTCACGAAGTCGTTCTCGTCGCCGTGCTTGACGAGGAAGATGTTCGCGGGCTTGAGGTCCCGGTGGATCACGCCGATCGCGTGCGCCTCGCGCAGCCCGCGGCAGATCTGGCTGACGATGTTGACGGCCCGCTCCTCGGTGAGGAAGCCGTCGCGACGGATCGCCTGGTAGAGGGTCTGCCCCTCCAGGTACTCCATCGCCATGAAGTAGTAGTCGTCCTCCGTGACCCCGTAGTCGAAGATGGTGACCGTGTTCGGGTGCGAGAGGCGCGACGTGACGCTCGCCTCCAGGAAGAACCGCTTGTGGAACTCGGGCTCGGCGGCGCCGTTGTAGCTCGGGTTCAGCACCTTGATCGCGCACAGCCGCCCGAGCGGTGACTGCTCCGCGAGGTACACCTTCCCCATGCCGCCCCGCGCGATGAGGCGCGTGATCCGGAAGCGATCGTTGATCGTGCGCCCTATCAGCGGATCGGCAACGTCCGACCGGGTCGCACCTGTTCGCTCCGTCATTTTCTGGCGGGAATTGTGCCGAAGGCGCGAGGTGCTGTCAAACGATGCCCGCGGGCGCGGCGCCCGAGGCCGCGCCTCCATCGCCGCGAGGTCGCACCTCTCGCGACGCTTCCCTACTCCTTCCCTACTCCACCCCACCGCGTCCTCACTGTGCCCGCGGCGTCGTCTGAGATAAGCTTCGCGCACCCATGCTCCGCCCCCTTCGCCCCGCCCTCCGCCCGCCGCCCTCGTCTCGCGCCACCCCCGGCGTCTCGCGCCTGCTCGCGCTCGCAGCCATGGCCGTCCTCGTCCTGCTCTCGGGCGCCGCGCTCGCCGGCTCTGGCTCGTTCACGCTGAAGAGCCACGAGTCGACCGAGGTGGCCGGCATGTGGCGCATCTTCGTGAAGATCCAGCTCCCGAAGCCCCCCGCCACCGCGCACCAGTCGCTGCGGTTCGTCTTCACCAAGACCGTCGCGTACGAGCGCTCGCTCGTCGACGGGAAGTCCGAGCCCGTCGTCAACCGGCAGACCTTGCAGAACCAGAACCCCATGGTCGAGTCGCTCGACGTGGGCTTCTCCGACGCCACCGGCAAGATTTACCCCAGCACCAACTTCGACTTCGCGCTCAAGCGCGAGCGCGGCTTCGAGGCGGGCGAGTACAAGCTCCAGCTGCGCACCTCCGACAACGTGGAGATCGGCTCCGCGACGAACCTCATCTTGAAGGGCGACAACCCGGTCGTCGATCGCCGCAGCATCGCGTTCAACGCGAAGGACACGAACATCAAGAAGTTCAACGACGGGGTCGACGCCGGCCCGGCCGTGGCGAAGAACGACGAGGTCGCGCCGAGCACGATGGAGGGCGACGTCAAGCCCGCGGGCACGGCCGCGCCGTTCGTCTCGAAGGACGCGTTCAACCGCACGCCGGAGGAGGACATCAAGCTCCAGAAGCCGAGCGGCTGCGGCTGCGACGTGCCGGGCATGGGCGGCGACGCCCCGCTCTTCGCCGCGCCGCTGTTGGCGCTCGGCGCGCTCGCCGCGGCCCGCGGCCGCAAGAAGCGCGAGGGATGACCCCCGACGCCGCGATCTCCGCGGCGCAGAAGGGCGAGCTGCTCCCGGTCTACGCGATCGTGGGGGAGGAGCGCTGGTTCCGCGACCGCGTGATCCGCGCGCTGCGCGACGCCTGCCTCGCGGGGGGCCTCGCCGACTTCAACGAGGACAAGCTCACCGCCGGCGACGTGGGCGTCGACAAGGTGCTCGCCGCGGTGCGCACCGTTCCGATGATGGCGCCTCGGCGCTTCGTGCTCGTGCGGCAGGTGGAGCGCTGGGAAGAGCGCGAGGGCGGCGCCGACGGCTTCCCGACCGACCCGCTCGCCGAGTACGTGAAATCGCCCGTCCCGTCGACCTGCCTCGTCCTCGTCGCGCAGAAGCTCGACGGGCGCCGCAAGCTCGGGACGGCCGTGAAGAAGGGCGGCCTCGCGGTCGACTGCAACGCGATCGAGCGCCGCGCGCTGCCGGGCTGGCTGCGGGCCACGGCGCGGGCGAAGGGCCACGAGCTCGACCTCGACACCGCCGAGCTCCTCGCCGAGCTCGTAGGGTCCGACCTGTCGCTCCTCGACGACGCGCTCGAGCGCCTCTCGCTCTTCGTGGGCCCGGGCGCGGCCATCGATCCGCGCGCGTTGTCCGAGTGCATCCACCGCGTCCGGGCGGACGACACCTGGGCGCTCGTCGACGCCGTGGGCCAGCGCGACCTGGCGCGCGCGCTCGCCGTGCTCGCCGACACGTACGACCCGCGCGACCGGGGGCTGCCGCTGCTAGGCGCGCTCGCGTGGTCGGTCCGGCAGCTCGCGCGCTACCAGGCCGCCATCGAGGGCGGCGCGCGCGACGACGAGGCCGCGCGGGCGGCGGGCGTGTTCCAGCCCCACCGGGCCAGGGAGCTGGCGGGCAAGGCGCGCGGGGTCTCGGCGCGCGAGGTGGAGCGGTGGATGGGCGTCCTCGCCGAGACCGACCTCGCGCTGAAGAGCTCGCGCCGATCGCCCGACGCGATGCTCGAGGACATGCTGATGAGCCTCTGCAAGCGGCGCGACGCGCGCACGCGGAGGCGCTCGAGCGCCTCTGGCTGAGCTCTCGCGAGGCCACCACGCGGGGACCGCGCAGCCCTGGCCTGCGCGCGAGTCGTCGCGGCTCGCTCGGCGCCGTGCCGCGGGCCCGCCGCTGGCTACTCGGCGCGATGTGCGGGGAAGAAGAGCCGCTGGTAGAAAATGAAGGCGAACGCCCAGACGAGGCACGCGATGACCGAGATGACCATCGCGGCGGTCCCCGCGGCCGTGCTGCGCCCCAACTCCGCGGCGCGCGCGCGCGCCCGCAGGCCAAGGAAGAGGCCTGGCAAGGCCAGCGGCACGCAGAACACGAGCCCCAGACACGCGAGCACCACGGCGATGAGCCCGTCGGACTCCCCGCCCCGCGATGCGGGCGTTGGCGCCCCCGGGGCACGCGGGACGCCAAAGCCTGCAGGCCCGAACGGGCTCACCCCCCCGGCCGCTGCAGGAGGCGGCGCCGGCGCGAAGTCGTGGCCACACACGGGACAGACGAGCGCGGTCTCGGGCACGGAGGACTGGCACTTGTTGCACGTAATGTTCATGGGCTGATCACGCGCACGGGAAGAACGTCACTCGCGCCCCGATGCTACGGAGGCGGCGTGCGCCGCGCAAGCGACCGCCGCGCGCTGGCCTCCACAAGCTGAGCTGCCAGGATCCAGCCGGCTCGATTGACTTGGCTGGTTTCGGCTTTACATTGGCTCCCTAGTCGGCGATGCATTCGCCCGCGCGCGCCCCCCGGCGCGGGTGAACCCCAGGAGAGAACGAAGAGATGCACGTCCCCAATCGGGTGATCCGGCCTCGAACCGAGTGGCAGGCGATGGCGGAGTTGCCCACGCGCCACGGCACCTTCAAGACCCACGTCTTCCGCGGCACCCGCGGCGAGGAGCACGTCGCCCTCGTCTTCGGCGACGTGACGCACGGCCAAGCCATCCCCGTGCGGGTGCACTCGGAGTGCATCACGAGCGAGGTGTTCGGCTCGATGAAGTGCGACTGCAAAGAGCAGCTCGACGCGGCGATGGCCGAGGTGGCGCGGCGCGGCCGGGGCGCCATCCTCTACCTCCGGCAGGAGGGCCGCGGCATCGGCCTCACCAACAAGATCCGCGCGTACGCGCTCCAGCAGTGCGGCCACGACACGGTCGACGCCAACCGCCTGCTCGGCCTCCCCGACGACGCGCGCGAGTACGACTGCGCGCAAGACATGCTCGAGTTCTTGCGGGTACGGAGCGTCCTCTTGCTCACGAACAACCCCGCCAAGGTCGAGGCGCTGCGCGCGCTCGGCGTCGCCGTCGACTCGCGCGAGGGCGTCGTGATCCCGCCCACCGCGTTCTCGGCGGGCTACCTCGAGGCCAAGCGCCTCCGCATGGACCACCACCTGCCCGAGCGCGGACCCGACCACGCGGCGGAGGCGCCGCAGCCGCCACAGCCACTGCGCGTTCGCGCGCTGCGCGCCGTGAACGACGCCGAGTAGCGCGCGCTTTTCGCGTTCCTTCGCGGGGAAGCTCGCGTACCGTGGGGGGCGGATGCGACCGCCGTCTTCCCCGGGCTTTCTCGCCTCGATCCGCGCGCGGCGAGGCGCCCTCCTCGCCGCTTCGCGCGGCGCGTTCGCCGTCCTGGGCGTGCTGCTCGGCGAGGGCGCGGCGCGCGCCCAGGCGCTCCCTTCGTTCGACGCGCGCACCTTTCGCCCGTCGGCCGATCCGTCGGCGTCGCTGGTCTACGAGCCCGTGGGGACGCCAGGCCCGTGGCTCTGGAACGTGGGCGCTGGCCTGGGCTACGCGCACCGGGCCGTCGTGCTCCGAGGCGCCCGCACCGGCGACGAGGCGTTCGTGCCCGTGCGAAACCAGCTCTCGCTCGATCTCGTCGGCGGCCTCGGGCTCGGCACCCGCGGCTTCGTGGGCGTCGCCGTCCCGCTCGCGCTCGCCCAGGAGGGCAGCGGCGACCTGCCCGCGAACACGTCCACCGCGCGCCGTGTGCCGACCACGGCGCTAGGCGACGTCGCGCTTCACGGGAAGGCGAGCGTCATCGACAACCGGGATGGCGGCCTCGGCGTCGCGGCGCTCGGCGCGGTGTCGCTCCCCACGGGCAGCCAAGAGTCGTTCCTCGGCGAGGGCGCGGTCACGGCGCAGGGGCGCGTGCTCGCGAGCTACTCGTTCGTCCTCGCGGAGCTCTCCGGCAGCCTAGGGTACAAGCTGCGCACCGCCCGCCGCGTCTGGCCCGACCCTGGCGGCGCGAGGTTCGGCGACGAGATCCCGTTCTCCTTGAGCTTGACCCTCCGCCCCTCCGTGTTGCGGCTCGACGCCGCCAACCGCCAGCGGTGGGAGGCCTCGCTCCACGGCTGGGTGCCCGCTGGACCGGTCGCCCCGTTCGGCCTGGGCGACGAGCGGAGCCCGCCGCTGTCCCCCGCGATGCTCGCCCTCTCCGATCGGGTCGAGCTCGGACGCCAGCGCGATCTCTACGTCGTCGCGGGCGTCGACCTCGGCCTCGGGTCTGCGATCGGCGTGCCGTCGTTCCGAGGCCTCGTGCAGCTCGGCTGGTCGCCCCGCACGCACGACGAGGACGGCGACGGGATCCCCGACGACGTCGACCAGTGCCGACAGATCCCCGAGGACCGCGACGGCTTCGAGGACAGCGACGGCTGCCCCGAGATCGACGACGACGACGACGGCGTCGTCGACAAGGAAGACGCCTGCCCCCGCGTGGCGGGCGTGGAGAGCCCCGATCCTCGCAGGAACGGCTGCCCCGTCTCCGATCGCGACAAGGACGGCGTCCCCGATGACGTCGACCGCTGCCCGAGCCTGCGCGGCGTGCCCAGCGCCGAACCCGCGAGGAACGGCTGCCCGCTCCTCGACGCGGATGGCGACGGGGTCCCCGACGACCTCGATCGCTGCCCCGACCAGAAGGAGGATCGCGACGGCTTCGAGGACGACGACGGCTGCCCCGACAACGACAACGACACGGACGGTGTCCCCGACGCCGCCGATATGTGCCCGCTCGAGCCTGGCGTGCAGAAGGCAAACGCCGCGCGCAACGGCTGCCCCGCCGTCGACCGCGACCACGACACGTTCGACGACGAGGACGGCGACAAGTGCCCGGGCGAGCCGGAGACGTGGAACGGCGTCGCGGACGACGACGGTTGCGCCGACGAGGGAGGCAAGGCCTTGATCGTGCTCGACGAGCGGGCGCGCACGCTGCGCGCGGCCTCGCCGATCGCGTTCCTCGCGCCCCCGCCCGGCGCCGTCGGCGGCCACGCCGCGCTCGACCCGAAGAGCGAGGGAGCGCTGCGGGCGATCGCGGCGCTGCTCAAGCAGCACCCTGGGTGGTCGGTCGGCGTCGCCAGCCGGCCGAAGGCGACGACCTCCGCGGCCAGCGAGGAGGCGATGGGTCGCGCGCTCGCGATCGAGTCCGCCATCGCGGCCCACGGGCCGCCCGACGGTTCGGTGGAGACCGCCCCCTGGGACCCCAAGGCGTCCAACCGTTTCGATCCTAACACTCTGTTTTTGCTTCGAATTCCTTCCGCCGATGCGCCGACGGTCGGCCCCGCGGCGCCGACACGCGCGCCGCGCGGGCCCGCGCCGTCGAAGCCTGCGGCCCCGAAGGCGCAGTAGGGGTATCGTTTGGCGGTGCACCGCGCTCGTCGCCTCCTCGCAGCCGCGTCGCTGCTCGCGCTCACCCACGGAGGAGAGGCGCGCGCGCAAGACCTGGCCACGCTCGACGAGCCGCCCCCCACGGAGCGCAGCGCCAGCAACCTGCGCGGCCGCTTCGGGATGGAGCTCGTCTTGCGCCTCATGCGCTCCCGAGAGCCCGAGGACCGCCTGCGTGGGCTCCGCCGCGCCGCCGACCTGGGCACCCCGGAGGCGCTCGCCCTCGTGGCGTCGCAGGTCGAGTCGAACGCCGCGGTGCGCACCGATCCCCGCGCGCTCATCGAGGCGGCCCGGGCCCTCGCCCCGCACGCCCACGAGGACGGCGCGCGGGCAGCGCTCTTGGCCATCCTCACCTCCCCTCCCGGCGCGCGGGCGGCGCGGAGCCCGAGCGGCGGGGCCGC
>CAZHGG010000339.1:0-6631 GCA_964531755.1 uncultured Polyangiaceae bacterium | reverse complement strand
CGCGTGCCTCTCCCGCGCCGACCGGTGCGCGGGCGTGGCCGTGCGCCCGGGCGACAGCCTCGAGTGCCCGGTGCCCGAGTGGGTGGACCGGGGCTTCGATCTCGAGGTGCCGGCGGGCTGGGATGGCCGGTCGCCTCTCCCGATTCTCTTTGCTTTTCATGGAGGTGGGGGGAACCGTCGCAGCGCGGCGAGCGTGACCTGCCCCGACGGCAAGCTCGACGCGCCGGGCTGCCTCTCGGCCGTCGCGAGGGCCGCGGGCTTCGCCGTGGTGCGCGCCGACGGCACCGGCTCCCGGCCCGTGCGCAACGTGCGCACGTGGAACGCGGGCGGCGGGGTGGGGCCGTGGAACTGCACGAGCGGCGGCGCCTGCAAGTCCGGGGTCGACGACGTGCGCTTCTTCGACGACCTGCTCGCCGAGGTGGGCCGCGTCGTGCCCGTCGACCCGAAGCGGGTGCACCTCACGGGGCTCTCCAACGGCGGCGCGATCAGCCACAGGCTCGCGTGCGAGCGGCCCGAGCGCGTCGCGTCGTTCGTGGCGCTCGGCGGCACGAACCAGCACGTGGCGGCGGGCGGCGCCTGCGCGCGCGCGGTCCCGGTGCTGCAGATCCACGGCACCGAGGACCCGTGCTGGGCCTACGAGACCGGCGCGACCTCCTGCCTCAGCGAGGAGGGCGACAAGGTGGGCGTGGCGCCCTCGATGGAGGGCTGGCGCGCGCGCAACGGCTGCCAGCCGGCGACCGACGAGGAGGCGCTGCCCGATCGCGATCCGGCGGACGGCACGCGCTCCACGCGCCTGCGGTGGCGGGGCTGCGCGGCCGCGACCGAGCACATCCGCGTCACCGGGGGCGGCCACACCTGGCCGAGCGGCCACGGTTACCTGAGCGAGGACCGGATTGGCCGGGTCACGCGCGACTTCGGCAGCGAGCTCATCGTGGAGTTCTTCCGTGCCCACCCGAAGCCCTGACCGCGCGGGCCTCGGCCCGCTCCCCCCTCGACGCGCGCGCCTCGCGTGCGCCTCGGTGCTCGCGCTCGCGCTCGCGCTCGGCGCCACGGGGTGCGGGACGCTCGGCACGCACCAGGGCACCGCCCCGGTCGCGCCGGGGCAGTGGCAGGTCGCGGCCTCCGCGGGCGTGGTGGGGCTCGTCGACACCGAGCAGAAGACCAGGGCGCCCGGCGCCGACGTGCAGCTCGCGCTGCGCCGGGGGCTCGCGACGGACCTCGACGCCGGCGTGAAGCTCTCGCCCTTCGGCCTCGACGCGCTGCTGAAGTGGCGCGTGCTCTCGGGGAGCTGGCCGGTCGCGGTCGCGCCCTCGGTGGGGTTCGCCCGGACGCCTCGCACCGGGCTCACCACGAACGCCTTCTTCACGTGGGCCCACCTGCCGATCGTCTTCGGACACGCGGTGAGCGAGAAGGTCTCGATCAACGCGGGACCGCACCTCATCTACGGGTATTACCTGCCGGCCGTGGGCGATCCCGCGCACGGCCTGTCGCTGGGCGCGTTCGTGAACCTCGAGTGGCGCGTGGCGCCGCGCGCGCGCCTCCTGCCCGAAATAGGTGTATTCCGCACGTTGGTCGGCGAGGTGCCGATCACGGGCTGGATGGCGTACGTGGGGCCTGGGGTGCTCGTCGACCTCTGACGGCCCCCCGCGGGCGGATATCGCGGTGATGGCTGCGTGTCTGCGCTCGACGCCTGCAATCTGGGAGTTGCACCCTCCTCCGAACCCGCGGGGCCTACTTGGCCACCTCGTCGCGCACGAACTCGGCGAGGCCCGCGAGCGAGCCCTCTCGTGGCGCGTCGTTGCACAGGGTCTCGGCGCGCTCGCCGTGGAGCGTGAGCTTCCAGCCGAAGCCGCCCGTGGCGCTCGAGGGGTGCGGGTTGTCGATGACCCGCTCGGCGTAGCGCGCGCTCGCGTGGCCGGCGCGACCCGAGAGCGCCGGCGTGGTCTTCTCGAGCTGGCGCGCGACCGCCCCTGCGGCACCCGGCGTGGGGCGCTCTCTCCCGGGCAAGGCGGCGAGGTCGCGCGTGGCGCCTGGGGTGTTGGCGCCGCCGCGGAGCCCCGCGCGCTCGCAGTCGTGGCTCGCGTAGTCGAGGGAGGACGCGCGGATCGCCTGGTTGGCCTCGAGCTTCTCCGAGTACGCGCGCGCGAGCATCCTCCCCACGCCGAGCAGCGCGACGAGCACCGGGATGACCACGGCGGCCTCCACCAGCGCGGCCCCGCGCAGGCGGCGCAGGAGTCGACGCCGCGGAGCGACGGGTCGCCGCTGAACCTCGGGAGATCGTGTGTGTAGGCGCATGGTCGGCTCCGCTGGGTAATGTGTGTAATGTGCAATCAATGGAGGAGCCGCCCGTGGGCGCCGGCGAGCGCGTCGGCGAGGAACGCGCCGCCGCTTCGCACGCGGTCGGCCGCGGGCGCGTCGCCGGGGGCGCCGAAGCGGCCCGGGTGGCGGGCGGCGAGGGCGAAGAGCTCGCGCACCCCGAAGTGGGCTGGCGCCGAGATGGGGCGCAGGCGCGCGCGCCACTTCATGTTGAACGTGGCCTGGCTGTCCTCCGGGGCGCCGTTGCACGCGCTCCCCGCCCAGCGCCCGCGGCAGTCGTAGAAGAACTCGGCCTGCGCGAAGAACGGGCCCGGCTCGGCGCGCTCCTCGCGGAGCCGCCGGGACTCGGCGACCCCCCGCTGCGTGCCCATCCCGAGCGCCACCTTGCTCGTGGCCCGCCCGTCGTCGTACACGCCGGGGAGCGCCATGCCCCACACCTGCATGTAGTCGGAGCCGTTCGTGGCGGGCTTCGCCATGCGCTTCCAGCCGAGGGCGCGGGTCTCCCAAGGGTGCCCGTCGCAGTAGCCGCCGGCGTCGGTGAAGGCGCCCGCCACCCACCCGAGGACCGCGCCGAGGGCCGGGGGGAAGTAGTCGGTGATGTGGTCTTGGGCGAGCTCGCAGAGGCGCTTGTTCTCCTCGTTCACGACGGGCAGGCCGAGCTTCGGGGCGTCGCCCGAGTCGTTGTCCTCGGCGCCGCGGCGCTCCGCCTCGCACCCGAGCGCGGCGAGCTTGTCGTCGGAGCCGTCGGCCAGGCCGTCCATGGGAGAGTCGAGCGCGAGCCCAGGCACGTGCGAGGGGCCCACCGTGACGGCGCCCGCCTTGTAGGTCTCGCCCACGCCGGCCGCGGCGGTGGAGGCGTACCACGGGTACCCGATCGCCGCGGCGGTCTCGACGCCGGAGAGGAGCGGCAGCGCGACGTTCACGACGGTCTGCTCGTAGGTGGTCCGCGCGTTCACGAGCGCCGTGTACGCGGCGGTGGCGGTGCCGAGGAGCGGCGCGCACACTGCGCTCGTGACCCACACGGCCGCGCACGCCGTGAGCAGCGCGATCGCGAGCACGAGCAGATCCTTCAGCACGGAGAGCACGAGCCAGATGAGCGCGATGACCTTCATGATCACGTTGAGCGCGGCGATGAGGTTCATGCCGCGGGCGTGCACCACCGCCGAGGCGTACACCTCGTGGTCGGCGGCCTCTTGCATGCGGTGGCGGAAGAGGATCGCGTCGCCGAGGCCCTTCATCGACCACATCGCGCCGATGAGCAGGCACGCGAAGAAGAGGCCCATGACCATGATCGCCCCGCGCTGATCGGCCAGCAGCCGAGGCCCCGAGGCCGTGTGCGTGCAGTGTGCATGCGATTCGTGCTCCGAGCTCATCGCGGGCCTCCTTCCGGCTCGGCCTCGTAGCGGGCGCCCTGGTGGGGCAAGGTGGCGGCGGCGCGCAGCACCTTGCGGGGCCCGCGGCACAGCACGCGCCCCATCATGGGCACGCCGCACGCCACGCTGGCCGTCACGGTCACGGTCACAGGTCCGCTCGGATCGGCGTCGCTCGAGGCGTCGACGACGTCGACCACCACCTCGTCGAAGGAGCGCGCCGCGAGCCACGGCGCGAGCGCGACGTCGACCGCGCGCTGGGGCATGGTCGCGTCGTCGCGCCGGGCGCCTGGGTTGTTCGCGTGGACGTTCGAGCTCACCGCCGCCGTGCGCGCCGCGCACACCGCGGCGTGGCCGAGCAGGAGCTTGGCGGTCTGGAGCTTCGTGAGCTGCAAGAACGCGAACGACGTCGCGAGCAGCGGCACCACGGCGATGACGAACTCGGCGAGCGCGGCGCCGCGGCGGCCCGCGCGCGCGCGGCGAGGGGAGCGGGCGTCCATCACAGGTGCCCGCGCGCGGAGGAGGCCTGCGCGACCTTGGGGCGGATGGCCTTGAGCGCCCCGGCGGCGAGGAGCGCGCCGGTCGCGAGCGCGAAGGCGCACTCCATCGTGGAGACGCCGCGAGGGCGCGGCTCGCGGCGCGTGGGCGGCGCCTCGGGCGCCTCGGCCGCCTGGCGCGTGGACCTGGACGTGGACGTGGACGTGGACTGGCGCGGGGCGTGCGGGAAGGGGCTCATGGCGTCGACCTCGCAGCCCTCTCGGCAGGGGAGGGCGAGGCGTTGCGTGGGTCGACCGGTCGCCGTGAGATTGGCCGCGAGCGCGCGTCGCGCGGGTCGCACCTCGCCGTGAAGGAGGCGTGAGAGGGCCCAAGACTCCTCCGCCGGAAGAGCCCGCCGCTCCGGCGGGCTTGTGCTCTCCCTGCCCCGGGCTTCAGCCCGCGGGCGCCGGTGCGCGCGAACCGGGAGCTGCCCCCAAGACTGCCTAGGACAGAATGTACGCGACCGTGCCCGCGATCCACCCGAGCAGCGCGACGATGGCCACGGCGGACAGCGCGCCCCACAGCACCCGCTCGCGGCCGCGCGTGCGGAGCGCGTCGTCGAACGTGAGCTGCTCGGTGCGCGCCTGGTCGACCGTGGGCCGCAGGTCGAGCCCGACGATGTTCTCGGCGGTGCAGTAGCGGCACTGCGCCACGCCGCCGAGCCCCACCTCGGGGAGGGGGCCCTGGCAGCGACGGCAGCGCGAGGGCTCGCCCTCACGCCGCGGGGCGAGCGCGCCGAAGCCGAGCGTCAACATCTGCAGGGCGCCGCGGTCGGCCAGCCGGCCCCGCGCGAGGAAGAAGCCCGCGAGCACCGCCGCGAAGGGCAGAAGGAGGAACGCGAGGTCTTTCCCTTCGTACCCGTCCTCGAGCACGCGCCACGCGGTGAGGCTCCAGCCGAGCGGCCAGGCGCCGAACATGAGCAGCGTGAAGACGAGGAGCCACAGGTTCGAGGTGGCGGCCCGCGGTTGGTCAAGGAGCTTTGCGATCATCTTCGCGCTGCGCGTGCGCGTGTGCGCCATCGCCTTCGCCGCGGCCGCCTGCCCGCGGACCTGGGGCGGCAGCTGCACCCACGCCTGGCAGAACGCGCACACCACGGCCGGCGCGTCGTCCGGCACCGCCGGCGAGCCGCAGCCGTCGCAGACCGCGATGTGCTGCTGCACCGCGGGGGCCTCGGCCACGTACTTCTGACCGGAGACGACCGCCTCGATGCTCGCCGCCGCCGCGCGCATGGAGTCGGCCTCGATGGGGCGATCGCTCTCGCCGAGCAGGCGCGCTTGGCCGCCCTGGTGCACCCACAGGCGCCACACGGTGACCTTCGCCGTGGGCGCGCTCACGTTGTGGTTGCGGGCGAGGAGCGAGAGCGCGAACACGAAGATGCGCCACACCGTGAGACGCGAGGCTTGGGTCTCCTCGACGTGGGCGTAGGGCGGGGTGAGCTCTCGCCAGGCGAGGCGGGCGCCGCCGAGGCGGCCGCCGTCGATGTGGAGTCCCTCGGGGAAGAGGAGCAGATCGCTCGCCCGCGTCTTGAGCGCCATCCACAGGTGGTAGAACGCGTACGCGATGAAGAGCCCGCCGACGATGGCGGGGAAGAGCATCGCCTCGACGTCGGAGTCGGCCGCGGCGAGGAGGGCGAAGCCGCCCACGATGCACGCGATCCCGGGGAACAGCGTCGCCGCGGCGCGCCCGGCCCCCCAGGTCGCGGTCGTGCCGATCTGGAGCGGCAGCCGCGCGAGCGGCTTGCCGGGCGGGCCCGCCGGGGCCTGCGGCGCGGGGGCGTGCGCGTGTCCGGGAGGCGCCCCGTAGGCCGGTGGGGCGTGGCCTCCGTGAGCGGGCTGCGGCGGTGGCGGCGCATACTGCGGCGGCGGCGCGTACGGCTGCTGCGGCTGTTGTTGTTGCTGCTGCGGGTGCTGCGGGTGCTGTGGGTGCTGCCGGTGTGGCTGCTGCGGCTGCGGGTACTGCGGGTGCTGCTGCTGCGGGTACGCCGGGTGCTGAGGCTGCTGCGGGTGCTGCGGGTGCTGCGGGTGCTGTGGGTGCGGCGGCGCGCCCGGAGCGCCGCCCCTCCCGCCCCATGGCGGCCCTCCCCCTCCCGGCGGTCCGTATGTCACCCCTGGAGGCTACCGCGACCCGGCGGGGCGCGCGCGGAGATCGTCGCGGTCGACGCGCGCGCTCGGCGTCGTCGCCGTGGTCTCCACGATGAGCGCGTGGAGCCGGCGCGCGCCCTCGCCGCCGGCGCCGCGCGAGGCGAGCCAGTACGTGATGGGCGGCACGCCGACGAACGGCACGGCGCGCGTGCCTCGCGGCGGCGTGCAGAGCGCGTTGACGGCCGCGAGGCCGAGGCCCGCGCGCGCGAACTGCAGCATCAGCTCCCAGCCCGGCGCCTCGACGGCGACCTGCGGCGACACCCCGGC
>CAZHGG010000338.1:0-6633 GCA_964531755.1 uncultured Polyangiaceae bacterium | reverse complement strand
ACGCAGCGTGAGCCCGAGACGTCGGCCGACCCGCCGTCCGCGCCATCGGACGATCGCTCGACGCTCGTCGACCCGCCGTCGTTCGGGGCCCAGCGCCTGGGGATTTCGCCGCGCCCCATGGTCGACGCCCCGATGGCCGAGCCCGCGGCCCTCGCGCCCGCGAGCCGTCCCCGCGAGCTCGACTCGTCGCCGCCGCCCACCATGCGCCGCGCGCGTGAGTCACACCCGGCGGACCCTACGCCGGGCGCCTTCTCGCTCTCGCAGCCCGCGCTCCCGAGCCAGCCCCAGCCCGACGTGGTCATCCCGCCGTCAGGCGCCGTCCCGGCGCCCCTGCCGAGCGAGCGCTTCGCCGCCGGCGCGCGCAAGCCGCCCACGCGCAGCGACCTACCGACGGGGCTCCCGAGCGTCATCGTCGACGTCGGGAGCGAGTACGGGGCGCTGATTGACCGCGTGCTCGCGGGCGACGAGGAGGCCGAGACCAAGCTCCTCCACGCGGGGCAGCACGCGATGCCCGCGATCCTCATCCGGTTCCCGGGCGCGCTGACGGTCGACGTGGCCGCGCCGCCGCCCGGGGGCCTGCCGCGCGCCAGCGAGTGCGGGAACCTGCTCCGCCTGGTCGCCCGGCAGCGGCGCGTGGCCCTGCCGTACCTGCTCACCGTGGTCGACGAGCGCGACGTCGATCGCCGCTTTTGGGCGACGTACCTCCTCTCCGAGCTCCCGTACATCGAGAGCATCGAGCCCGCCGTGCGCGCCTTGTTCGACCCCGAGCCCCGCGTGCGAGGCGCCGCGCGCGTCGCCGTGCGGGTCCTCGGCGAGCTCTACCCCACGTTCACGGTCGAGCGCCTCGTCCGGGTGCTCGCCGACGCCCGCCACGACGCAGTACGCAAGGTCATCGCGCTCCAGCTCCTCGGCGAGCTCCGTGAGGCCGCCGCCGTGGAGCACCTCGTGCCGTGCCTGGCCGACCCACAGCCCGAGGTCGCCGCCGCCGCGCGGGCGAGCCTGATCCTGGTCACTCGCCAGGACTTCGGCCTCCACGTCGCGCACTGGAGCGCGTGGCTCACCGCCAACGCCGCGCGCCAGCGCGTGGAGTGGCTCATCGACGCGCTCGCCCACCCGGCGTCGGGGAACCGCATCGCGGCCCTGGAGGAGCTCCAGAAGCTCACCCGGAACACGTTCGGCTACCAGGACGAGATGACCAAGCGCGACCGCGAGCGCGTGATCCAGCGCTTCCGCGACTGGTGGGCGGTCGAGGGCCGCGCGCGCTTCGGCCGCTGAGCGCGACGCAGGCGCCCGCGTCCGCTGTGACCTGAGGATCACGCCGGCCTTGACGAATCGCTGCACGCTGCCAAGAACAAGGGGGCGCGACGGGCCGTCCTACGCGCGACGCCGCGTGGCACGCGCGCTGCTTGGCGGTCTTGACGAGGTGCCTCCATGACGAGATCCGATCGACCCGCTCCCCCCGCACACGCCGCGTACCGCGCCCGTTCCCGCGCCTCGCGGGCGGCGCGCGTCGCGGGGCTCGCGCTGGCGGTCTGCGCGGTGTGGGCGCCGGGTGCGCCCCTCGAGCGGGCCGCCCACGCCACCGAACCCCTCGATCTCTCGAAGTTTTCCGGCGGCAGGGCGCTGAAGAGCAACGTCGTCCCGCCCGGCAAGGCCACGCGCTACGGGCGCGCCGAGATCCTCGTCACCGCGCCCCTCGAGCTCGTCCGGCGTGAGGTCACCGCCTACAACCGTTACCGCGAGCTCGCGCCCGACAAGTTCAACCGCTCGCGCATCATCGCGAAGGAGAACGGCCAGACCGACGTGTACATGCAGGTGCCCATCCTCGGGGGCATGCTCGTGCTCTGGCAGGTCATGCGCTTCGGCCCGGTCACCCCCACCGGGCCCGGGGCCGAGCGGCTCGAGGGCTCGTACGTGCGCGGGAACCTGAAGACCGCCAACGTGATCTACACGCTCACGTCGGTCGACGCGCGCCGCACCATCCTCCGCATGGACCTCCTCGTGCTCCCCAACATGACGGCGCCCCAGTCGGTCGTGGACGAGGAGCTGCGCGACGCCGCCGCGACCGCCGTCGAGGGCATGCGGGACCGCGCCGAGCGCCAGGCCGCGCCGCCCGCCGCCGTGGCGTCGTCGGCCCCCGCGTCTCGCTGACGGCTCAGGCCGAGGCCCGGAGCCGCGCGCGCCAGTCGGTGGGGAGGTCGAGGAAGCCGTCGTTGTAGAGGCTGTCGTACACCGTGTCGCAGATGATCTCGCACACGTCGCTGAAGATGAGCGGGTCGGCCACGAAGCGGATGGTCTCGGCGCGGAAGTCGACCTGGCTCTCTCGAACACGCTTCAGCATCTCGTCCTCCGCGAAGGGCACGAGCCGCTGAAGGAAGCGACGCTCGAACGTCTGGCGAAACCGCGGGAACGCGTCCGCCGGGATCTTGTAGCCCTCACGCGGCGCCGAGTCGGCGAGGCGCGCCTCCTTCACCACCTCCCAGGCGAGCTCGCCCAGCATCGTGGGCAGCTCCCGCGTGAAGAACAGCGTGAGCACCTCGTTCAGGAACTTCACGAGCTTGTTGAGCTCCGGCGTCGTGCGCGAGAGGAACCCGTTGCGGAGCTCCTTGATGTGGTCGATGAGCTCCTCCCGCGCCCGTGTGGCGACCGCGTCGCTCGCGTAGTCGAAGGCACCGAGCTGCCGGAGGAGCGCGTCTTGGTTCTTGGTGAAGAGCTGGTAGAGCGCCTGCTCGGGGAAGCGCATGGTCTTCACCTCCCCGGCAGAACCGCGGATCTTGTCGTGCAGCTCGCTCTCGAAGAACACGCGCGCGAAGCGCTTGCCAACCTCGCCGAGCTTGCGCTCGAACACGGTGGCCAGCTTTCCAGCGCGGAAGAGGCGCACGAGCATCTCCTTGAGGGATTGGATGAGGTCGATCTCGAGCTGGCCGCGGTCGAGGGCGACCGTCTGCCCGCCGGGCCGCCGCACGCTCTTCAGGGACTGGAGCTCACGGACGACCTGCGCGGTGATCTCGTCGAGCTCCGGGCTCGTCTCGAGGTCGGCCTTGTAGTGCACGACCTTCGCCTCGAGCTGCTCGTCGCGGAGGGCCAGCGCCATGTCGGCCAGGGACATCTTCGCCTGGGTCGACATGAAGCCGTCCTCGGACGGGAGCGGCAGCGCCTCGCGCGCCTTCGTGTCCTTGGGGTCCGACATGGGCCCATCATCGCGAATTCACGGGGCCATGTCCATTCGGCGTCCGCGCTCGCAACGCGCGCGACGCCGACGCGGGCGGTGGTACGCTTCGGGGCGATGAGTCCCTCCCCGCTGAAGGCCGCCCTCGCCGTCCTCCCGTTCGTCCTCCTCGCGTGCGGAGCCCCCGCCACGCCTCCCCCGCAGCCTCCCCCGCAGCCTCCCCCCGCGGGGCCCGCCGGCCCGGGCCCGGGCGGCCCGGGCGGCAACCTCTCGATGGCCAACCCCGCGTCCAAGAACTGCGTCGACAAGGGCGGCAAGCTCGAGATCCGCGCCGACGCCAAGGGCAACGAGACCGGCGTCTGCCTCTTCCCCGACGGCTCGAGCTGCGACGAGTGGGCGTTCATGAACGGCCAGTGCGCCCCCGGGCGCCGCTGAGGGGGCGGCGCGCCTCCAGAGCCGTTTCGCCGCTACGGGCGGCGCTTGAACGTCACGCCGACCCCCGCGATGCCGAAGCGGAAGGTCTTGTCGCAGGTGGACCCGGACACGTCCAACATGAACGTGTCCGAGCCGGCGTCGACCCCCGCGTCGTCGCTGAACGCGCAGTCGTAGGTGAGCTTCAGCTCGCCGCCGGTGACCGTGTACGTGCCCGAACGGCGCGTGACTGGCCCCTCGCTCGTGCCGGTGAGGTTCAACTGGCGAGTGCGCGTGAACCGCGCGCCGTCGAGGACGAGGGTCTCGCGCCAGGTGCCCGCGCTCGCCGTCGCGCGCTCGGCGAGGACCGAGTCGTAGATGCCCGGCGGGATGACCCCGCCATTGAACCCGCCGCCCGCGTCGGTGGCTGTGAAGGTCACCGCGGGCGCGCCGAAGGCGTACGCGCCACACGCCCCGCCGCCATCCATGCCGGGCTTCGCGTAGGTGCACCCGGAGTCGGGCGGGGGCGCCGCATCGCTGGGCGGGGCGCCGTCCGTGGGGGGCGTCGTGGAGGTCCCCGTCGGGGCGGGCGGGGTGGTCGTCGTGGTCGTGGTCGTCGAGGTGGGCGTCGTGCCGGCGTCGGTCGTGGTCGCGGGGTCGCTCGAGCAGGCCACGTAGGAGGCGGAGACGAAGGGGAGCGCGGCGAGCGCGGCGAGCGCATGGAGGCGAATTCTCATGGGAGCAGCATCGCAAGATGTGCCGCGCCGTTCAACCCGTCGCGGCGACGGTGCCCTCGGCGACGCGCGCGGTGGACGCGTTCCCGCTTCGACTCCCGCGCGGTTCGCGATAGCCTGCGAGGCGAGGAGGCGTCATGGCCAAGGGCATCGAGAAGGCGAAGAAAGACAACAAGCCGAAGCTCTCCACCAAGGAGAAGCAGCAGAAGAAGAAGGACAAGAAGGCCAAGTAGGGACCGCCGAGGCGCGTCGCGCGTGGCGTCCCTCGCCGCCGCGCGACGCGGCGCCGCCCCCCGCGGCGAAGCGGTGCGAGCCAAGGGCAAGGGCGCCCTCGCGTGTGCGCGGGCGCCCTGTGCTCTCGTGGTCTCGCGCGGCGTTCAGTCGTTCTTGGCGCCGGCGTTGATCCAGTCGCCGATGGCCTTGATGTCGGCCGCGGGCAGCGGCGTCGTGCCCGGGTTGGGCATGCGGTTGGCGCAGCCGGGGATGGTCGCCGCGGCGGCCGAGACCTTCACGTAGATCTTGCTCTTCGCGGCGTCGCCCGCGACCACGCGCTTGGTGACGCCGGTGCACGCGTTGGTGACGTCGACGCCCACGAGGTTCGTGTGCGCCTTCGCCTTCGTGTCCATGGCGAGCCCGCCGCTCGGGTTGTTGGCCTTGAGGTGGCAGTTGTTTCCGCACTTCTGCGAGATGATGGTGTTGTAGACGGTCGTGAACGTGGGCGCGGCGGGGCCGCCGCCGTCCGACGCGTCGGGCTTGCTGGCGTCGGGCACGGCCGAGTCCCCGCCCGCGTCGACCGGGGGCGGCGTCGTGCCGGTGCCGGTGGGCGTGGGCGGCGTCGTGGACGTGCTCGTCGACGTGGGCGTGGTGGTCGTCGTGGTGGTCGTGGGGGCCGCCCCCGCGTCGCCGGCGACCGGATCGTCCGAGCACGCCGAGAACACCACGCCGATGGACACAAAGAATACGCCGATGCCTGCCGCGCGAAGAACCATGAGCCTCTCCTCCATTTCTACCGGGAACGTCCCGCGCCCACGCCCGCGCCCCAGGGCGAGCCCGCGCTGAAGGCCTAGAATGGCGACTCCCACCCCGGGGCGCACGCAAAATTTTCGCGGGGGTCACCTGCCAAAAAAAAAACGAGACAACCCGCGCGCCGCGAAGTATGAAGCCAGCGCGCTCGCGACGGCTCGCCGCTCGCGCAGCACCTTCCCGGGGTCGTAGCTCAGCTGGGAGAGCGCATCCATGGCATGGATGAGGTCAGGGGTTCGATCCCCCTCGACTCCACAAAGTTCGCCTGAGTCGCCGCTCGGTGGTCGGGCTCAGACCAGCATGTAGCGGAAGAGCTTGTTGTCGGCGCCGAGGCGCAGCGCGAGCGCGAACACGACGTCGCCGAAGGCGTTGCCCTCGGCGAGCCGGGCGCGGCGGTACGCCGGGTCGGCGAAGAGGCCGTCCAGCGTGTCTTTGCTCTGCGCGGTGCGCTCGAGGAACTCGACGTACCGCGCGCGCAGCGTGTCGACGAGCCGCGCCACCTCCGCGTCGCCCGCCGCGCCCTCCGCGATGCGGGCGAGGCGCTCCATCGGGGACTCGCGGACGAGCGCGCTCACGTCGCCCGCGCCCACGTGGCCGTGGTGCTTCGAGGCCGCGAGGAGCGCGAGCAGGAACGAGTAGCAGGTCATGCACCGGCTGAAGCGGAGCTTGTAGCTGCGCAGGCGCAGGTCGGCCTTCACGCGATCCTGCGGCAGCTCGCGGAGCCGCTCCGTGTTCTTCGACTCGTAGTTCAAGAGCAAGATGCGCCAGTAGCGCACGATGTCGTTCACGAGCACGATCGGCAGGTAGTCCCGCGGGTGGTAGTCGGCGTTGCGCCAGTACGCCGCGATGACGTCCGACACCGCCGCGGCGTGCGCGGCCTCCCCCGCGAGCGCCCGGCTCTCCAGCAGGAGGAGCATGCGCGCGGTGAACGTGTTCTCGGCGTCGTCCTCCGGCTTCCCGATGTTGGCGACGAGGCGCTCGGCGGTGTGCATGCGCAGAAACTCCCCGTCGCGCGAGGGCGGCGGGAACCCGGCCTCGCGGAGCGCGCGCACGACGGCCGCCTGGAGCTCGACCGAGTCGAGGGTCGACGCGGGGCGACCACGCCGGAGCAGGAACACGTCGAGATCGCTGTGGGCCGAGAGCTCGCCGCGCCCGCCGGAGCCCGTGGCGTACACCGTGGTGTGCTCGCCGAGCAGGTCGTCGGCGCGATCGAGGTGCCTCGCGAAGCCCTCGGCGAACGCGGCGAGGCGCGCGTCGGAGGCCGCGCGGCGCGCCCGGAGCGCCTCCGCGACCGCC
>CAZHGG010000337.1:0-6635 GCA_964531755.1 uncultured Polyangiaceae bacterium | reverse complement strand
CGGCGCGGAGCCAGCGGCGGCGACCAGCGCGACCAGCGCAGCGCGGCCGGCGACCCCGAGGGGGGCGCGCGGGGCGGGGGTTCGTGGGTGGCGCGTGGGCGTGCTCATGACGGGGAGAACCTAGGTCGGCGCGCGACCGCGCGCGAGGGGCGCGGGCTCAGAGGCGACGCGACGAGGGCAGCGCGGTCGGCGCGTCGGGTCTGTCGGAGAGCTCTCCCGTGAGCACGGGCAGCACGATCTTGAGCAGCACGAGCAGCACGAGCCCGCCGAAGGCCCAGAGCCCCGCCGAGATCTTCCACTCGGCCACGCTCGGCGTGTACTCGACGAGCTCGTGGAGCGTGCTCGGCACGAAGCCGGGGACGATCAGCCCCATGCCCTTCTCGATCCAAACCCCGCCGAACGCGGCGCCACAGCCCGCGAGCAACACGCGAGGATCCCGGCGACTCGCGGGGAGGTGGACGAGCACCGCGGAGGACACGTTCAGCAGCACGGCCGTCCAGATCCAGGGGACGAGCGCGTGGTGGCCGTGGAGCCCGAAGAAGAGGTAGCGGGAGGCGGTCGTGTGCGCGCCGCCCGTGTAGAACTCGGTGAACTGCTCCGAGCCGAACATGAAGAGGTTCAGCAGGATGGTGACGCGGAGCACGCTGGAGAGCAGCTTCACGGGCCCGTCGCCGAACCGGAAAGAGGGCACGGTGGCCCGCACCCCGTGGAGGAGCGCGATGACGAACGCGGGGCCCGTGATGAACGCAGACGCGATGAAGCGCGGCGCGAGCAGCGCCGAGTTCCAGAAGGGGCGGCCCCCGAGCCCGGCGTACAGGAAGGCGGTGACCGAGTGGATGGAAATGGCCCAGCCGATCGAGAGGAAGACGAAGGGCAGGTACCAGCGCTTCCGCGGCCGCCTCCCGAGGTACTTCATGTAGACCAGATACCCGCAGATGTGGAGGTTCAGCGCGAGATACCCGTTCAGCGCGATGACGTCCCAGGTGAGCATGGAGATGGGCCAGTTGAACCGGCCCACGCCCGGGATGATGTGCCAGAAGCGGTCAGGGCGGCCCATGTCGGCGACGATGAAGCCGGTGCAGACGAGGATGGCGGCGATCGCGAGCACCTCGCCGAGGAGCACCACGTCGTGCATCTCGTCGTCGTCGTACAGATATGCGGGGATGACCATCATCACCGCGCCAGCCGCGAGGCCGACCGCGAAGGTGAAGTTGGCGATGTAGAGCCCCCACGACACGTGGTCGGACATGTTGGTGCGGATCATGCCGTCCGCGAGCTGGTGCGACCAGGCGTTCGCCCCGACCAGCATCACCGCGGTGAGGACGGTCATGGCGGCGTAGTAGGCGAAGCTCCCTTCGAAGGCGAGGCGCACGACCCGCCACAAGAAGCGCGGGTAGCTGAGCACGGGGGCGATGTCGGGGGCTTTCACGGTCGTACCCTTCTCAACTGTCGAAGAAATAGAAGAAGCGGGGGCGAGTGCCGAGCTCCTCCTTCAGGATGAATACCCGCTTGTGCTCGAGCACCCAGCGGATCTCGCTCTTCGGGTCGAGCATGTTGCCGAACACCCGCGCGCCCGTAGGGCACGCCTCCAGGCACGCGGGGAGCTGCCCTTGCCGTGTGCGGTGCAGGCAGAAGGTGCACTTCTCGACGACGCCCTGCGGGCGGATGCGGTTCGAGAGCAGGCCCTGGTTCGGGTTGATCTCGTCGGTCGGCACCTCGGGCTTGGTCCAGTTGAAGCGCCGCGCGTGGTAGGGGCACGCCGCCTCGCAGTAGCGGCAGCCGATGCACCAGTTGTAGTCGACGACGACGATGCCGTCCTTCTCCTTCCACGTGGCCTGCACGGGGCACACCTTCACGCAGGGCGCGTTGTCGCACTGCTGGCACTGGACTGGCATGTAGTACTTGCCCGGCGCGGGCACGGCGTGGTCGTAGTGGGCGTTCCCCTTCTCGAGGTCGAAGCTGCCCTGCTCCATCTCGAGGACGCGTATGTACGAGTTGTTCGTCGCGCGATCGTGGTTGTTCTCGAAGTGGCAGGCCTCCGCGCATTTGCGGCATCCGATGCACACGCTGAGGTTCAGCGCGTACCCGAACTCGACGTTCTCCATCGGCCGGAAGTCCTGAATGTGGACCTCCTTGCCATAGGTCTGCTTGGTCTCGCGCTCGAGCCGCTCGATCAGCGCCGCGAGGTCGGCCCGGGTGAGCTCCTTGTAGTGCCGCTGGAGGAACTGGTCGAGGGTGAGGTCCTTCGTGAACGCGCGGAGCGGCGCCATCGCGTACGCGAACGCGGAGGCGCCGAGCGTGGCGCCGAGCACCTTGAGGGAGCGTCGCTTGGCCTTATCCATGGGTCGCCTCGCGCGGGGCTACTAGGCCTCGGTCTCTCGGGGGAAGCACCGGACGCGACGGTTGGTACTTGGGGACGTGTGGATCGTGGCAGTCCACGCAGTGGTTGCGGAGCCGCGGGCCGCGGGAGAGATCCCAGTGGCCGCTCATGCCGCCATGCACACCGCGCTGGTAGTCGCTGTGCTTCTTGCCGTGGCACTGCGCGCAGAGCGACATCGCGTCGCGGGTGGCCACGGTGGTGCCGTCGGCGAGGCGGAGGCGAGGCTCGCTGCCGCCGAACGCCACGTGGCAGCTCTGGCACCCGAGCGCGCCGTGGTCGACGACGAGCCCGTTGTGAAACTCGCGGAGGTCGGCGGCGTGCTCCGGGAAGGGCGCGCCGGCGTCGCGCACGCCGTGGCACGTGGTGCAGGCGACGCGGAGCTCGCGCCCGCGGGAGTCGAGCTGACCGGTCTCGATCGAGGTGAGCTTGGGCGGATCGTGGATGACGACTGGCCCGCTCGCGGACGCCGAAGGGGCGGGCGCGAACGTGAGCGGCTGGTCCCGGCCGCACGCGGCGACGCACGCGGTGGACGCGGCGAGCGTCGCGGCGGCCACGAGTCGATGGGAGGCGACAGAGAGCACGCCGCCGCCGAAGCACGAGCCATGCCACCGGGTTCCAGGGCGTTGCGCCTGGAGCTTTTGGATGCAGAGGTGCAAATTGTTCGCGCCTGACGCGCGGCGTGCACCGAGGGGCGGCGCGGGCGGCGCTGTGGAGGCCGAGTCTGTGCCGTGAGGCCGCGGCGCGGGCGCGGCGCGCCGGCGGCGCGGAACTTGCTCCCGGGCCGGCATGCCGATCGCCTCCGTGGTCATCTCCACCGCTCCTGAGGGCGAGTTCCGCCGACGCGCGCTCGCCGCGCTGTTGGCCGAGCCGCGCGTCGAGCTCGGCGCCGCGCAGGGCGACTACCTGCCCGCCGTGCTCGACACGCTCACCGCGGAGGAGGGCGAGGAGCTGGTCTCCGATCTCTTGAAGACCGTGGGGATCCTCCGCGTGGACGTCGTCAGCATTGATTTCGAGGCCGCTCCGCCGAGCACGACGACGGCGGCGGCGGCGGAGGGAGGTGCGTGATGGAGCGACGAACATTCCTGAAGCAGGCGGCCCTCGCGAGCGCGGTGGCCGCGGCCTCCCGGCTCCTCCGCGGGGGCTCGGCGCACGCCGAGGGCCCGCCGCCCGCGCCGCCCGGCGACGGCCCGAGCCTCCCGCAGGTCGTCGACGGGGTGAAGTGGGACAAGGCCCCGTGCCGGTTCTGCGGGACCGGCTGCCACGTGCAGGTGGGGGTCAAAGGCGGCCGCGTGGTGCAGATCCAGGGCGATCCGCGCGCCGACGTCAACAAGGGGCTCCTCTGCGTGAAGGGGTATCACGTCGGCCTCGCCCTCTATGGCCAAGACCGCCTGCGCACGCCGCTCCTGCGCAAGAACGGAAAGCTCGAGCCCATCACGTGGGACCAGGCGATCGAGATCATCGCGAAGCGCGCGCAGAAGAACCCCGCGGGCTTCGCGATCTACGGCAGCGGCCAGTGGACCATCCCCGAGGGGTACGCCGCCGCGAAGCTCATCAAGGCCGGGCTCGGCCACAACCAGCTCGAGGCGAACGCGCGGCTGTGCATGTCGTCGGCCGTCACGGGCTTCCTCGCCGCGTACGGGGTCGACGAGCCCGCCGGGTGCTACGAGGACCTCGACAAGTGCGACGTGCTCATCACGTGGGGCAACAACCCCGCCGAGATGCACCCGGTGCTGTTCTCGCGCTTCATCGACCGGCGAAACCGGGGCGAGCGGGTGACCTTCATCGACATGGCGACGCGCCGGACGCGCTCGAGCCAGTTCGCCGACAAGTCGATCCGCTTCCGGCCGCAGACCGACCTCGCGCTGGCGAACGGCATCGCCCACCTCCTGCTGGAGAAGGGCACCTACGACAAGGAGTTCGTGGAGCGGTATTGCGCGTTCCGCGCGCCCGACGACGCCAAGACCCTGCTGGGGAAGGCCATCACGCTCGACGACTACAAGCGACAGATGGCGGAGTACACGCCGGAGAAGGTGGAGGCGATCACGGGCGTCAGCGCGGCCGACGTGCGGTATCTCGCCGACCTCTTCGCGCGGCGGGATCTGCGCATCACGAGCCTCTGGTGCATGGGCATGAACCAGCACACGCGCGGCACCGCGATCAACACGCTGGTGCACGGCGTCCACCTCCTGAGCGGGCACTTCGGCAAGCCGGGCGACGCGCCGACGAGCCTCACGGGGCAGCCCTCGGCCTGCGGCACCGTGCGCGAGGTGGGCACGCTCTGCCACCTCTTGCCGGGGGGCATGAACGTCACGAAGCCCGAGGACCGCAAGGAGGCGGAGCACCACTGGAACCTGCCCGAGGGCCGGGTGTCCGCGAAGCCCGGCTACCACACCGTGGAGATGTTCAAGCGCTTCTCGACCCCCAAGGACAAGGGTGGCGACATCGACACGTTGTGGGTGCAGACCACGAACCCCGCGCAGTCGCTGCCGAACGTGCACGCCCTGTTCGACCCGAGCCGCAAGCTCGACGACAAGTTCCTCATCGCGTCGGACGTGTACCCGACGGCCACCACGCGGGCGGCCGACCTCGTGCTGCCCGCGGCGCTCTGGATCGAGAAGAACGGGATGTTCGGCAACTCCGAGCGCCGCACGCAGCAGTGGTTTCGCATGGTCGACGCGCCGGGTGACGCACGCTGCGATCTCTGGCAGCTCATCGCGGTCGCGAAGAAGCTCCGCGACCTCGGGCACGCTGGGATGAACGACAAGGACGGGAAGTTCCTGTTCCACGTGGAGAAGGGCGGCAAGGAGATCCCCGTCTGGGACCACAAGCACTTCTACGACGTGAACGTGGACGAGGCGCTGTTCGAGGAGTATCGGCGCTTCACGACCGGGCACCACAAGGACCTCGCGCCGTACTCCGAATACGTGGCCACTCGGGGTCTCCGCTGGCCTGTGGTGAAGCAACCCGACGGCACGTGGCGCGAGACGCGGTTTCGCTTCGCCGAGCACGACGACCCGTACGTACAGAAGGGGAAGGGCATTCAGTTCTACCACTCGACGACGAAGGACGACCGCGCCCAGATCTGGTTTCATCCGTACGAGGCGCCGCCCGAGTCGCCCGACGCTGAATACCCCTTTTGGCTGTGCACCGGGCGTGTGCTCGAGCACTGGCACACGGGCACCATGACGATGCGCATCCCGCAGCTGCAGCGGGCGATGCCGCAGTCGTACGTGGAGATGAGCCGCGAGGACGCCGCCCGCCTGGGCGTCCACGACGGCGAGATAGTCATCGTGGAGAGTCGCCGAGGGAAGGTCGAGCTGCCCGTGTGGATCGACGGCCGGGGCGCGCCGCCGAACGGCACGCTGTTCGTGCCCTTCTTCGATGAGCGGATCATGATCAACGAGGTCACGCTCGACGCGCACGATCCCTTCTCGAAGCAGCCTGACTACAAGAAGTGCTCGGCGCGCGTGCGCAGGCGGGCGCGGCCATGAGCGGGGCGCCGAGGCCGACCGCGGAGGACGACGCCGCCCCGCGCGAGCCCGCGAGCCGCTCGTGGCACGTGGTCGGGCTCCTCGCCCTCGGGGCCTCGGCGGCGGGCTTCTTCACCGGCATCGCCAAGGAGGGGCGCACCGTGCCGCCGCGCCCGCCGGACGACCCCGCGGCGATCACGCCGACACCCGGCTACCCCGATCTGCGCGCGGCGCGGCGCGGCCCGAACGCGAGCCTCTACGTGAACGCGTTCGAGCGCTTTGCGGAGAAGGTCCCAAGGGTCACGGACAACGTCCCGCCGCAGACCGCCGAGGAGCGCGCGCGCGTGCTCGAGGCGCGCGCGGCCCTGCGGGCCTACGACGGCGCGCCCCCCGTGATCCCACACGCCGTCGCCGGATCGAGCGTGACCGAGTGCCTCGCGTGCCACGAGAAGGGCGCGATCGTGGCGGGCAGGCGCGCGCCGGCGATGAGCCACGAGCGCTTCGAGAGCTGCACGCAGTGCCACGCCGCCGCGAGCGGTCCACCTTCGCCGCCGCCGCCGCCGCTCACGGAGAGCACGTTCGTGGGCGCCCGGCCCGTCGCGAGCGGCGAGCGCGCGTGGAAGGGCGCGCCGCCCACGATCCCCCACGCGACGCGGATGCGGAGCCAGTGCGGGAGCTGCCACGGCGTGGCGGGGGCGCTCGGCATGCGCTCCACGCACCCTTGGCGAGAGAGCTGCACGCAGTGCCACGCGCCCTCCGCCGCGCTCGACGCGCGCCCAAGCACG
>CAZHGG010000336.1:0-6651 GCA_964531755.1 uncultured Polyangiaceae bacterium | reverse complement strand
CGCCCGACACGCCCGGCGAGGACGATGGCTGCGCCACCTCGCCGGCCGCGGCGCCGGCCGGCACGGCGGGCGCGCTGACCCTGGGCCTCGCGGTGGCCCTGCTCGCGCGGAGGCGACGCGCGAGCGACGCTCCGCGGCGGTCGCGCTGACGCTTTGGGGCACCTTCGGGCCGCCAGCGTCCGATTTCGCCAGTGATTCTTGAGGGAGGCTCCGGCACGGGGGCTGCAAGGTCGGGAGAGACCGACGAGGCCACCCCGCAAGGAGGACCCATGAACACCCGCGCCCTTCACTACGCCCACCTCCACGGCTTCGAGCCCGCCCCCAACGTCCGCGCCGCCTTCCAGGACGTGGTCGACGCGCTCGCCGCGATCACCGACGGCCTCAACCGCGCCCCGCAGACCCCCGAGTCGCGCGCGTGGCTCGTGGAGGCGCACGTCTACGCCCGCACGGTGCGCAACTGGGACGTCCTGCCGCCCTCTCCGCGTCAGGTGGCGGCGATGCGCGACTGTCTGACCGAGCTGCTCGCGAAGATCTGGCTCGACGGCTAGGTGGCCGCGACGCCGGGCGCCCGCGCGTCACGCGCGAGGCCCGCGATCGCGTCGACCATCGCGTCCCAGAGGGGCCGAGGCAGATCGTGCCCCATGTCGCCGAGCTCGAGCAGCCTCGCGTTCGGGACCAGCGCGGCGGTCGCCCGCCCAGCGGCCGCGGGGATGAGCGGGTCCTGCGCGCCGTGGATGACGAGCGTGGGCACGCGCAAGCTCCGCAGGGCGGCGCGGCGCGAGCCCGAGGCGCAGATCGCGGCGAGCTGGCGGGCGAACCCGGCCGGGTTCGTGCCGCGGTCGAAGGACCGCGCGCCCATGTGACGCAGGAGCGAGAGATCGGGCGCGTGGGTCTTGCCGCCGATCGCGCGGAACATCGCGATCGTGCGCTCTGCCGACTCCTCGCGCGTGCGCGGCGGGGGCCGCAGGAGGGCGCGGAGGGCCTCGGGGCGCGCGGCAAACGCGTACCGCCGATCGCCCGTCGTCGACGCGATCGACGTGAGCGAGCGCGCCCGCTCGGGGTGCTCGAGGCAGAAGGTCTGCGCGATCATCCCGCCCATCGACATGCCCGCGATGTGCGCGCGCTCCACGCCCAGGGCGTCGAGCACCGCGCGCACGTCGCCCGCCATGTGCGACAGGGTGTAGGGGGCGTCGACGCGCAAGCCCACGGCCGCGCGCGCGAGCGTGCGACGCGGATCGGGCACCGGCAGGTGGGACAGGTGGGTGGAGAGCCCCACGTCGCGGTTGTCGAGCCGGATGACACGAAAGCCCCGCGCCGCGAGGCGCTCGCAGAGCTCGTCCGGCCAGAGCACGAGCTGCGCGCCGATGCCCATCACGAGCACGAGGGCCTCGCCCTCGCCGCCCGAATCCTCGACGTGGAGGTCCACGCCTTCGCCGCGCACCGTCACCATGGCTCGAGACTAGCCGAACCGGGCGCTCGCACGGCCGCGGGTGTGCGCCGCCGCGCAAATTGAGGCACACGCGGCGCGCGAGCCTTGGACTATGCTCGTGCGACATCGCAGCCCATGAGAATCATGCCCCTCGGTAGCCGAAGGCCCGCGCCCGCCGCGCGGGCGCCGCTCGTCCCGGTGGTCGCGCTCGCCGCGGTCGCCACGCTCGCCACGCTCTCGGCGGCCTCCACGGCGCTCGCGGCCGAGACCGCCGGGCGCCCGACGCCGCCGCCCACGGGGGCGCCGCTCGGCACACGGCTCGAGGCGCCGGAGGAGCAACGAGCGGCCGCGGTGCCGGACGACCTGCCCGACCTCCTGCTGAAGACCGGGAGGGTCGCGCGCCGAACGCCAGAGCCCAAGGCGATCTTCTTCGAGATCCACGGCGAGTACCAGCTCCGCTACCAGGCGCAGAGCAGCGTGCTGATGGTGCCGACGGCCTCGGACATCGACAAGAACCCGGGCCTCCTCGAGGACTCCATCGGGCAGAACCACTTCGTCTCGCACTGGCTCCGGCTCGACCCTCGGCTGGTCGTGCAGGACAAGCTTCAGCTCGTGAGCCAGTTCGATCTGCTCACGGGGATGGTGCTCGGCCAGACGACCCACGGCGTATCGGCGGACGACACCCCCCGCAACGACGTCAACGGCTTCAAGAACATCCAGCTCCGCTGGCTGTACGCGGAGGCGAAGCTCCCGATCGGCGTCGTGCGCGTGGGCCAGCAACCGAACCACTGGGGCCTCGGCATCCTCGCGAACGACGGCAACCACCCGACGCTCTTCGGCGACTACCGCTACGGCAGCCTGAGCGAGCGCATCCTCTTCGCCACCAAGCCCGGCGGCGAGGCGTCCGATTTCGTCATCGCGCTCGCGGGCGATCTCGTCTACCGCGACGCGAACGCCAAGCTCACGCGCGGCGATCAGGCGTTCCAGGGTGTGCTCGCCGCCTACTACGAGCGCGGCCCGAACCAGCTCGGCCTCTTCAGCACGCTGCGCCGCCAGCGCACCGACAAGGCGAGCCTCACGTACGCGAGCTACACCGAGTCGATCGATGCGGCGGCCGTCGACGTGTTCGGCAAGTTCGCGGCGCCGGTGCCCGGGCACGACGCGTTCGTGTTCGGCGCCGCCGAGGGCGCCGTCATCCTGGGCACCACGAACGCGCTGCGCACGGCGGACCAGGCGCGTGACGACGTGAAGACCTCGGTGCGGAGCTACGGCGGGGCGATGGTGCTCGGCGTCGCGCACCGCACCCGCTCGTGCGCGGAGTGCGCGGCGAACACGCCGGGCGGCAAGGCGTTCTTCGGCGATCTGGTCGCTCAGATCGAGGTGGGCTACGCCTCCGGCGACGCCGATCCCTACGACGGC
Organism: uncultured Polyangiaceae bacterium; assembly: GCA_964531755.1. GTDB lineage: Bacteria > Myxococcota_A > Polyangia > Polyangiales > Polyangiaceae > JAAFHV01. Next base: position 3,803 of record CAZHGG010000336.1, on the reverse strand, counting down.
ACGCAGAAGCGGTTCGTCATGGACGGCAACCACCGCATCGGCCTCGTGCTCTTCGACGAGGTGCTCCGCTTCCAGACCGCGCGAGCCTCGACGGCCGCGCGCGATCCGCTGCTGTCCAACGCCGAGCGCCCCTCCCCCGGCGCCGATCGGCTCCCGTCGAACGGCGGCATCTACGGCGCCAGCTACCTGAACCCCACGTTCCTCTACCGCCCGCACCCCACCTTCGACGTGAAGACGGGCATGGTCCTCGCGCAGGCCACGGCCGACGTGGTCGACCCCTACCGCACGGCGACGAGCGGCAGCTACGTCAACTCGACCGGCGGCAACCCGAAGGCCAAGGACTACGGGCTGGAGCTGGATCTCGGCGTGGAGTGGCGCAAGTCGCTCAACCTCGGCATGACGTTCGCCCTCGGCGCGCAGGGCGGCGTGCTCTTCCCCGGCGACGCCCTCGCGAACGCGCGCGGCGAGCGCCTGAAGACCCCGTGGGTGGCGGTGACGCGCGCGGGGCTCTACTTCTGAACGGCTCGACCGCGCGCTCGCGCCCACGAGAGACAACGGCCATGAACCCGATTTCCCGCTCACGCTCGCCAAGCACGCTCGGCGCGCTCGTCCCGCTCGTCGCGTTCGCCGCGCTCGTCGCGTTGGCCTGCCCTGGCTGCACAGCGGACACCATCCCCGAGCGCCTCGGGCCCGCGCCCCAGCGCGGAGGCCCGGAGGTGGTCTTCGACCCCACGCGGCGGCCGCTGCCGGCGGTTCCGCTGCCGAACGACGTGGCGACCTTCGCCGACCCGACGAGCCGCACGGGGCGGCGCATCAACGTGAGCCTCGTGGCGCCCACGGCCATGGAAGCGCAGGCTCGCCGCGATTTCGGGTCGCTCGAGGGCTGGGGCACGACGGCGCCGGTGACCGTCCAGTTCGCGCACGCGCCGGGGGACGACCCCCGCCTCCCGGCCCTCGATCTCGGCGACATCGCGCGGCGCATGCAGGGCGACGACTTCGACTTCGCGAACGACCCGGTCTACGTCATCGACCTCACGACGGGCCTCCCCGCCTTCCTCGACGCGGGCAGCGGCGCCTACCCCGTCACCGTGCGCGATCCGCACCGCTATTTTCCAAACGATCCGCGCGTCGCCGAGCAGAACGTCCTCTTCGAGACCGTGGAGGAGGGCGAGGGGCTGCCGCAGGAGGCCTACACGCCCGCGCTCGACACCGACTTCGACGGCGTCCTCGACCACCCCAACACGCTGCCGGGCACCTCCGCGCGCGGCGACGCGGCGAAGGCCGACGCCATCCTCACCTGGTACGAACGCGAGACCGACACGCTCATCCTGCGGCCGCTCGTGCCGCTCGAAGAGAAACACGAGTACGCGGTCGTGCTCACCGACCGCCTCCGCGGGCAGAACCAGCGCGCGGTCGCCTCGCCGTTCGACGCGGTCTACCACCCCGCCCAGCGCCAGGCCGTGCGTCGCGTGGGCGACATCCTCGCCGATCCGCGCTTCGCGGCGTACTACGGCGACCTCTCGGGCTCGGGCCTCGAGCACGTGTCGTTCGTGTGGTCGTTCACGACGCAGCCCATCGCGGAGGACATGCACTTGCTGCGCAGCGGCCTCTACGGCAAGGGGGTCTTCTCCCGGCTCGGCGCCGAGTTCCCGCCGGACGCGCGCATCTTCCAGGCCGGCGGCCTGAGCGAGGTGCCCGACGCCGTCCCGGGGTGGAAGTCCGAGCCGAGCTGCGCGCTGCGCGCGAAGGCGCCGTTCCTGCTGCGCCCCAACGACCCGGACGTGCTCCCGGCGCTCCAGCTGCTGTTCAAGGAGATCTTCGGCTTCAACGCCGGCGAGCTCAAGGCGATCTTCGACGCCTACAAGTACATCGACCACATCGTGATCGGCAGCTTCCGTTCGCCGTTCCTCATGGGCGATCCGCGGAGCACCAACCCCGACACGCGCATGGAGGTGAATTTCGTCACCGGCGCAGCGAACGTGACCTCCGACGAGGTGCCGTTCTACGTCGTGGTGCCGAAGCGCGGCCCCGGGATGGCGCAGCCCTTCCCGGTCGCGCTCTGGGGCCACGGCGTCACCGGGCACTCGGACGAGGTGCTCCTCTACGCCGGCGACTACGCCCGCCAGGGGATCGCGCTCGTGTCGTACAACAACCCCGAGCACGGCTCGGTGCTCACCGGGTCCGACCGCATCCTCGCCGACGTCAAGCTGCGGGAGATCTGCAGCATCCCGTTCCGCGTCGCGTTCGAGAAGGGGCGCGCGCGCGACGTGAACGGCGACGGGACGCCCGACTCGGGTTTCTACTGGTGGACCTCGCACATCTTCCACACGCGCGACAACGTGCGGCAGGGCCTGCTCGACGGCATGCAGTTCGTGCGAGTGCTCCGCGCGTTCGACGGCAAGCGCTCGAGCGAGCAGGACTACAACGGCGACGGGAAGCCGGAGCTCGCGGGCGACTTCGACGCCGACGGCGTGCCCGACGTGGGCGGCCCGAACGTCGGGTACTACGCGTCCGGCGAGTCGCTCGGCGGCATCATGAGCGAGCTCCAGGGCGGGGTCGAGCCCGCGCTCTCCGCGACCGCGCCCATCTCCGGCGGCGGCACGCTCGGGATGGACGTGCCCTTCCGGTCGTACGGTGTCGTCGACTCGGTCGTCGGCCAGGTCATGGGGCCGTTCGTGTTCTCCTTGCCAGCCGAGGAGCGCAAAGATCAGCGCCGAGAGCGCCGGAAGACCGCCTGCCAGCCGAACGAGCGCACCGTGCGCCTCTCGGTCAACGACGGCGTGGACGGCTACGAGATGGAGGTCGCGTGCCTCACCGCGGCCGAGCTCCAGGAGAACATGACCGTGGTCGTGAGCAACGTGCGGAGCGGCGAGCTGCGCTGCGCGCGCGTCGGCAAGGACGGGCGCTTCCGCGTGCCCATCCCCACGTCCACCGACGACAAGCTCGACATCCAGGTCTACCCCATGCGAGACGCCGTGGTGTCGTACGGGACGTGCGCGCTCGCGCCGGGCGCCGCGCCGGGCCGCCGCGTGAACACGTGGGAGCGCGCGATCTCCGAGCCGCTCCCGGTCGCCAACGGCGACGTCTCCAAGTGCGAGGGCGACTCGGGCTGCGCCCAGTTCCGCGATCGCTTCTTCCCGGTGGGTGAGCCGCTCGTCGCCCCGAACGCGGGGCTCGGCCTGCGGCGCCAGAGCCCGCAGCTCCGCCGCCTCCGCGACCTCGCCCAGGTCGGCATCGACGCCGCCGATCCCGCGAATTTCGCGCCCTATTACCTGCGCAAGCCGCTCCTCGACGAGAACGACGCGCCCGCGCCGCCGCGCGCGCTGCTCTCCACGAACACCGTGGGGGACAACTTCGTGCAGGTCGCGGCCGGGTTCGCCTTCGCGAGGGCGGCCGGGGTGCTGCCCTTCCTCCCCCCGCAGGCGCTGGCGAAATACCCGCAATACGCGGACTTCGTCACGCCGGAGGATCTCTACGAGAAGCTCGGGCGCAAGACCCCCCAGCAGGTGCTGATCGAGAACGGCGCGGTCGAGGGGATCGCCCGCCTCGGACGCACCCAAGCGGGCCCGACGTGCCGCGCGAACTTCAAGGGCGTGAGCGAGCTCTGCCCCAAGGAGCAGACCATCTCCGCCGAGGCCTGCCGCACGGCGCTCTTCGACCCGGACTGGGTGAGCGAGGGCACCATGGGCTTCGACCAGCCGCACCCCGCCGTGCCGCTCCGCCTCGCGCGCGTCGCGTCCAGCCCCCCGCGCGACGCGGCCGAGCTCGCGCGCGCGTGGGCGCCGCGCCTCCGGGGCGCGCCC